>JBAUHD010000315.1:0-3640 GCA_049680085.1 Acidobacteriaceae bacterium | reverse complement strand
GCGAAGCGGCCTTCCTTGAGCCAGCAGTCGGCGTCGTTGAAGCCGGCTTCGCGCATCCAGGCGAGTTGGTCTTCGACGCTGGAGCATAAGTCGGTCTGCATTCGATATTCGGCGTCGGCAATTTCCTGATCGGTGGCTCCGCGCTCGCGGACCTCGGTGAGCCATTGCTGGTGGTAGCGGCGGGTGAGCGCGGGCGTGGGCCCGGCGACCTGCTCGGCGTTGACGAAGACGCCGCCGGGAGCAAGCGCGCTGCGGATGTGGCGGAAGAGGCTTCGCTTGGATTCGTCCGTGAGGTGGTGGATGGAGAGCGCGGAAACGATGGCGTCCCATTCGCCGTCGATGGGCTGGCTGGCATAGTCGGATCTGACGTATTCGACCCCGGCGGAGCCGAGGCGTTGGCGCGCGCGGTCGAGCATGGAGTCCACGAAATCCACGAGGTGCAGGCGGGCGTTGGGAAATTGTTCGCGGACGAAGGCGGAGAGCAGGCCGGTTCCCGCGCCGAGGTCGAGGATGCGAATCTCAGCATCCGTGGCGAAGGGCAGCAGGGCGATGGCGGTTGAGTAGAAGCGGTCGTAGGGCGGGATGAGTCTGGCGCGGGCGGCGTCGTAGGTGGCGGCGGTGCGGTTGAAGACGGTCTCAGCGGTGGGGATTTTCATTGCGGTTGCGCGCTCCGGTGGTTGCCTGAAGTTTATAAGTTTCGCAATTTGCCCGCGCCGTTCTTTGGTGGAGAGTGAGTTACCGCGCGCTGCGCGCGGGCATCCCACTTACCAGGGCTTTGAGAGCGACGCGCTCAGGCACTGCAAGCTTGTTCCCCCCATTCCGCAAGTTCAAGGAGTTACGAAATGAAGCGCATTGTCCTGTTTTTTGGGCTTGGCTTGTTTTTCATGATGCCATCATGGCTGATGGCGCAACAGGATGTTCCTCCGCCGCCCCCGCCGCAGCCTTCGCAATCTCAATACAATCCGCCGCCCCAGCATTACGATCCGCCGGCCAACTCGGCATATTTCAGAAATCACGGCGAAATCGGAGTCTATGCGGATTATTTGAACTTCAAAGCCGGGAGCTACAACAGCAACTATGTGGGAGTCGGCGGGCGGGTTGGGTTTAACGTGAACCCAAACATCGCGCTGGAAGCGGAGATGAACTACGACTTCGCCCGGAACTTTACCAGCACTTACACGAACGGAGCCAATACTACGTTTGTGAAGACGAGGATCCGTCCGCTGACGGGATTGTTCGGGCCGAAATTCCAGCTTGGCAGGTCGAGCGCGTTTCGCGCCTTTCTGGAAGGCAAGGTGGGCTTTATTGACTTCAGCACGACGAACACTCCGAATGTCGTTTCAGGCGGCACCTTCAGCAGCGCCATCGATCAGATTGGCGGAGGCGGCACGCATCTGGCGGTCTTCCCGGGCGGAGGAATCGAGGCGTTCCTGGGGCCGATTGGCCTGCGGCTGGATGTAGGCGATGAAATCTACGTGGCGAATGGGGCCAAGAATAATTTGAGAGTGACGTTCGGGCCGACCATCCGGTTCTGAACGATCGGCATGGCGCGCGGCAGATCACAATGTGTCTGCGGCGCGCCATGAAGCTTCTCTGCGACCGAAGCAAACCGCAGATCCCTCGGCTACCCTCCGGGCAAGCTCCCGGCTCGCTGTGCTCGCTCGGGATGACAAGCATGGGATGGGATGTCGCCAGCCTTTCCACAAATTTGCCTAAAAAATGCTATAAACTTGAGGCTCCGGCTGATTCCTCGCCCAAATTCACACTCCTGGAACCGTTTTGTCTGAAGCCAAAAAAATCCCTGTGACTTATGCGGACGCCGGCGTGGATATCGCGAGCGGCGACCGCGCCAAGCAGCGCATCAAGTATCTGGCGCAGCGGACGTTTACGAAAAATGTATTGAGCGAAATTGGCGGCTTTGGCGGCCTGTTCAAGCTGGACACGACGAAGTTCAAGCAGCCGGTGCTGGTCTCCAGCGCGGACGGCGTGGGGACCAAGCTGAAGATTGCTTTCGAGCTTGGGATCCACCACACGGTGGGCGCCGACCTGGTGAACCACTGCGTGAACGACATTGCCGTGCAGGGCGCGACTCCGCTGTTTTTTCTGGATTATCTGGCGACGGGGCGGCTCGACGGCGAGGTGACGGAAAGAATTGTCGAGGGCCTGGCCGACGCCTGCCGCGCCAACGGATGCGCGCTGATCGGCGGCGAGACCGCGCAGATGCCCGGCTTTTATGCGGACGGCGAGTACGACCTGGCCGGATTTATTGTGGGCGCGGTCGAAAAAGAGAAACTGATTACCGGCGCGAAGATCAAGCCGGGCGACGTGCTGATCGGGCTGCCTTCGACCGGGCTGCACACCAACGGTTACTCGCTGGCTCGGAAATTGTTTTTTGAGAAGGCCGGCTACCAGCCCGGGCAGTACGTGAACGCGCTGGGAGAAAAGGCCGGAGCCGCGCTGATGAAGACGCATCGCAGCTACCTGCACGTGATTCAAAAGCTGACGGCCGGCGGGCTGGTGGCTGGCATGGCGCACATTACGGGCGGCGGTATTACGGAGAACCTGCCGCGGATTCTGCCGAAAAATACTTCCGCGATTGTGGACCTGGGCTCGTGGCCGGTGCTGCCGGTGTTTGAGCATCTGCGCGAGCTGGGCGGCGTGGAGCGGGACGAGATGCTGCGGACTTTTAACATGGGCATCGGGCTGATCGCGGCGATTCCCGCGGACAAGTTCAAGCGCGCGAAGAGTGTGCTGGAGCGGGCCGAGGAGAAGTTCCACGTGATCGGGCGCATGGTGAAGGGCGAGCGCCGGGTGGTCTACAACTGATGAAGCGGCTGGGTGTGCTGCTCTCAGGGCGCGGGTCGAATTTTGTGGCTATCGCCGACAACATCGCGCAGGGAAAGCTCGCGGGCTGCGAGATTGCCGTGGTGATCTCGAACAAGGCCGACGCTCCGGGCCTGGCCGCGGCGCATGAACGCGGGCTGAAAGCCGTCGCCATCGAAGCGCGCGGACGCAAGCGGGCGGAGCATGATGCCGAAATCATCTCCACGCTGCGCGAGCATCAGGTTGATCTCATCATCCTGGCCGGATACATGAGGCTGCTTTCGCCGGAGTTTGTGCAGGCGTTTCCGCAGCGGATTCTCAATATTCATCCCTCGCTGCTGCCGGCCTTTCCAGGGCTGGACGCTCAGGAGCAGGCTTTCCATTATGGCGTGCAGGTGGCCGGATGCACCGTTCACTTTGTGGACGAGGAGCTGGACCACGGCGTCATCGTGCTGCAAAGGCCCGTTCCGGTGCTCGAGGGCGACGACGCAAACGCACTCGCGGAGCGAATTCTGGAGCAGGAACATATCGCGTATTCCGAGGCCATTGCGTGGGTGCTTTCGGGGGAGTATCGGGTCGCGGGGCGGAGATACGTGCGGAGCGGCCTTCTTTAGCGTCGCTTCCCTCTTGCTGTAACTCGCCGCATGGTTGTCATCCCGACCGAAGTCATTGCGAAGCAATGACGTAGTGGAGGGATCTGCACTTTTTTTAGCCAACAGCAATCCAAATCCTTTTTCGCTGACAGGTCCCCATGCCAACCAACGCTTGTCAAGTCCAACCGCAAGCTAAACCATTTAGATTAATATAGATGCCGATG
>JBAUHD010000314.1:0-1884 GCA_049680085.1 Acidobacteriaceae bacterium | reverse complement strand
AAATCGAGGCCCCAGGAGGCGTAGAGCTTGAGGACGGAGTCGTAGTAGGCCTGTCCGGCGGCATTGTTTTTGATGCCGAAGTTGTCGGAGTTCCAGCCGCAGGTGTCGGAAGTGTCGGCGGCGTCGGCGGCGTGGAAGGAGGAGTCGGCGATGGGGAGGTTTTGCTGGACGGCTTGGCGGGGGATTCCGCGAATGATGTGAATGCCGAATTTGAGGCCGAGGGCGTGGACGGAATCGGCGATGGGCTTGAAGGTGTGGGCGTCGCCGGCGGAGGGAAAGCGGTTGGAGGCGGGGAGATAGCGGCCATCGGGCGAGAGGGTGTAGCCGGGATGGGCGGAGTCGTCGGGATGGGCGAGGTACCAGCCTTCGTCGATGATGACGTATTGCCAGCCGTAAGGCTGGAGATGGTGATGGAACCAGGCGACGTTGGCCTTGAATTGAGGCTCGGTGATGGTGAGGCCGTAGGAGTCCCAACTGTTCCAGCCGAGGGGCGGGGTGGGGGCGAGCGGCGTCTGCGCATTGGCGGCGAGTGAGAAGGCGGCGAGCGCGATGGCGGCGAAGAGGCTGAGGGAGAGAAAGCGGAGCTTCAAGAGATTTACCTCGCGTGGCGGGAGTGAGCGCTCATAGCAGGTCGCTGTTTGGTTTGCGCTCCGGCGACGGAACGAGGGTGGGCACAGCGGCCGCGGGCTTTGGAGCGAGCATTCCGTGGGGCGGGCCAAGGGGCTTGCCGGGCACTCCGAGCAGCGTGATGTTGGGGGGAACATTGTCGATGACGACGGTGTTGAGGCCTATGACGGCGTTGTCGCCGACTTTGATTTTTCCTATGATTTTTGCGCCGGCGTAGATTTTCACGTTGTCGCCGATTTCGGGACGGTCCGTGTCGTTGGAGTATCCGATGACGACGTGCCTGCCAATCCAGCAGTTGGCGCCAATGCTGGCCGCGGAGACATAAGTATTGTCGCCGTGCTGAATGAAAAATCCCGGGCCGATGCTGGGCGATTCAATTTCGAGAGTGACCAGGCGGGGGCACATCCAGCGAATCGGCCACGCGGCTTTGCCGGCGCGGAGATAGAACACGTTGCGGAACTCATTCTCAAAGGTCATGAAGCGGAGGAAGAAATAAATCATGCCGCGGCTGTTGCGAGGGGTTCTGTGTTCGCACAATTCCGCCCAGCGGGTCAGGTCAGCTTCCACAATGCTTCTGTTGCGCGAAACAAGCATGAGGAGGAGGTGCGGCCATAGACGCAAGGCGCTGATGGCCATTCGGGTTCGCTTCAATCGGTGTTCCATATCTATGCCCCGCCAGCATATACCAGATGGTTGCAGTCCGTCCCGGCGGGGTTTCTTTTGCAACGCGCATTTCGAGAGATGGGCGGCCGCGCATTTTTGCGGAAATCGCGAAAACGCTGTGCTACTATCGTCGAGCGTTCGGAAGGGAGCGCGAAATTGTCTCATGTCCAGCAATAATCTTTACGGTGATGCGAGCCAGTTCGAGCCGTCAGCGGTGCGGCCTGTGGCGCGCTATGATCTGCGCCCGCTTTCGACGGGCGAGGTGCTGGACCGGACGTTTCAGCTTTATCGCTCGCGGTTCCTGCTGTTCGCAGGGCTGGCGCTGCTGCCGGCGGCGGTGAGCACGGTGATGGGCGCGGCGCGGCTGGTGCTGGTAGGACAGTCGGAGTTGCATCCGGGTCCGGTGCTTGCGAAGACAGAGATGATCTCCGGCGTGTTGTCGATGGTCGCGGGGCTGATTTCGATTGTGTTGTACGGGATTACGCAGGCGGCGACGACGTGGGCGGTTTCGCAGGTCTATCTGGGCGAGGCGGCCTCGATCAAAACGGCGTATACGGTTGCGTTCAAACATTGGTTTCGCTACACGCTGGTGGT
>JBAUHD010000313.1:0-3628 GCA_049680085.1 Acidobacteriaceae bacterium | reverse complement strand
TCAGCGAAACCGGGACCGCGCTTTCTCGACTCCAAAACAGGCAACGCGGACTCCGGAACACTCCCGGCGGGGCCGCTTCGGCTAAAATTTACGATAGGAGCGAAGATTTGTGAAGCGTTCCCCCCACAGCCGCATCCATATTCCATTGCCGCTGTGGGTCGATCCCCTTTCGGCAGCATCTTTACAGTCCCGGCGATGACCGGAGTAATCCTTGAGGATTTTCTTTTGAAGAGACCGTCGCGCATTTTTCTGTTTTCGCTGCCGCTCCTGGTCTGCCTGGGGCTGACTGCCTGCAAAAAGCAGGCCGCTCCGGCGGCGCCCGCCTTCCAGGCCTTGCCGGTGCAGACCGTCACAGTCTCCTCCTCGCCGGTTCCCAACTCCGATGAATATGTCGCGACCATCAAATCGCGGCGCTCGGCCACGCTTAATCCCCAGGTGGATGGAAACTTGACGGCCATCCTGGTCCACTCCGGCCAGAACGTGAAAGCCGGACAGGTCTTGATGACGATTGATCCCGGCAAGCAGAAGGCCACCGTGGAGGCGCAGGCCGCCACCGCCCAGCAGAAGCTCGCCGTTTACAAATACAATCAGACGGAAATCGATCGACAGCGCAAGCTGAATGCGGCCGGTGTGACCAGCCGCGACGCGCTGGACCAGGCCGAGCAGGCTTACGCTAATTCCAAGGCCGATTATGATTCCGCGGTGGCGTCGCTCAATACTCAGCAGCAGTCGCTGGGCTACTACACCATTCGCGCGCCCTTCACTGGAATCGTGGGCGACATTCCGGTGCATGTGGGCGACTACGTGTCCGCGACCACGATGCTCACCACGGTGGATGAAAACCGCGACCTTGAGGCCTACGTCTATATCCCGACCGAGCGCGCCTCGCAAATCCGCATGGGGCTGCCGGTCGAAATCCTTGACAACAACGAAAAGTCCCTCGAGCGCACAAAGATTGACTTCGTCTCTCCCCAGGTGGACAACCAACTCCAGGGCATCCTGGTCAAGGCCCCGGTTCACTCCAGGGAGGCGGCGCTGCGCACCGACCAACTGGTCAAGGCGCGCGTCATCTGGAGCACGGCGCCGACGCCGGTGGTGCCGGTGCTCGCGGTCACGCGGCTGGGCGGCCAGGCGTTTGTGTTTGTCGCGCAGAACCAGAATGGGCATTATTTCGCGCAACAGATTCCCGTCACGCTTGGCGATACCGTGGGCAATCAATATGCGGTGCTAAGCGGACTCCGCGACGGCCAGAAGGTAATCATCTCCGGAACCCAATACCTGGTGGACAAGATGCCTGTGCAGCCCATGGGCTAGCACGGGAACCAAAGGCCCTTCACCACTACGAATTCATAATGAACAGGCAGGCTCCTCTTGGTTGATTTTTTTATTCACCGGCCAGTTTTCGCAACCGTATGCGCGCTGCTCATCGTGCTTGCGGGCGCGGTCGTCATCCCCACGCTGCCCATCTCGCTCTACCCGCAGCTCGCGCCGCCGCAGGTCACCGTCACCAGCAACTACATTGGCGCGAACGCTGAAGTGGTCGAGTCCGCCGTAACCATTCCCCTCGAAGAGCAGATCAATGGCGTCCAGGGAATGCGTTATATCTCCTCCAGCAGTTCCAATGACGGCACCAGCGCGATTACCGCCACCTTCAACACCGGCTACGACCTCGACATCGCCGCCGTCGACGTGCAGAACCGCGTAGCTTCCGCGCAGGGCAGCCTTCCGGCGGCCGTCAACGCCACCGGCATCACCATTACCAAGGCCAACCGCAACTTCGTCTTCGCCGCCGCCTTCGTTTCTCCTCACCACAGCTATTCCAATCTGTTCATCAGCAACTACATCGACGTTTATGTGAAGGACGCCCTCAAGCGCATTCCCGGCGTCGGCGATGTCGTCATCTTTGGCGAACGCCGATACGCCATGCGCGTCTGGATTGATCCCGCCAAACTCGCCGCGCGCGGCCTCACGGCAACGGACGTAACCGGCGCGCTTGCCGAGCAGAACGTCGAGGTCCCGGCTGGACAGGTTGGCCAGCCACCCGCTGATCTGAACCAGTCTTATCAAATTCCCGTGCGTGTGGTCGGGCGCCTCTCTGATCCCGCCCAGTTCGACAACATCATCCTCAAGAACACACCCGGCGGAATCGTCCAGCTCAAGGATGTGGGCCACGCCGAGCTGGGAGCCGAAACCTACTCCACCGATCTGGAATACAACGGCCAGCAGGCCGTCGGCATCGGCGTGCAGCAGTTAAGCAACGCCAACGCTCTCCAGGTGGATCGCGACGCCATAGTCGAACTCGACCGGCTGGCTAAAACCTTCCCACCTGATCTCCAGTACATCATCCCAGTCGACACAACCACCGTCATTGGTCAATCCATTCGCGACGTGGTCGTCACGCTGGGCGAAGCCATCGCCATCGTCATCGTCGTCATCTTCTTCTTTCTGCTCGACTGGCGCGCCACCATCATTCCCACCATCACCATCCCCGTCTCGCTGATCGGCACCTTCGCGTTCATCAAGATATTCGGCTTTTCCATCAATACGCTCACCATGTTCGGCATCGTCCTGGCCACAGGACTCGTCGTCGACGATGCCATCGTGGTCATCGAGAACGTCCAGCGGCACATCAGCGCCGAACACTCCGACCCGCACACCGCCACCTCCGTCGCCATGTCGGAAGTGACCAGCGCCGTCGTCGCCACCTCGCTCGTCCTCATCTCCGTTTTCGTTCCGGTGTCCTTCTTCCCCGGAACCACCGGAATCCTCTACCGGCAGTTCGCCCTCACCATCGCGTTCGCCATCGCCATTTCCGCCTTCAACGCCTTGACCCTCTCGCCCGCGCTCGCGGCCATCTTCCTGCGCGCTGAAGGGCTCAAGCACGGACTCTTCGGCGTCATTGACCGCGGCATTCACAAGGGCACAAAGGTCTATGCCCGCGTCACCCGTCAGGTGCTCCACTTCCGTTACGTCGCCCTGCTCGTCTTTATCGCCGGACTCGCGGCCACCGTCTATATGTATACCCACGTCCCCAACGCCTTTGTGCCTTCCGAGGACCAGGGCTACCTCATGTGCATTGTGCAGGCTCCCCCGGGGGCCTCGCTCGAATACACCAGCAACGTCGCCCGCAAAGCCGTGAAAATCATGACCGCCGACAAGGACGTTGAAGGAGCCTTCTCCGTCATGGGCTTCAGCCTCACCGGCGGCAGTTCCTCCAACTCCGGACTCATCTTTGTCCCCCTTAAATCCATTGACAAGCGGGCAAAAGAAGGCCCCGGCCACGCCGCGGCCGATGTTCTGCACCGGCTCTCCCCAAGGCTCTTCGGCGTGCCCGGAGGCACCGTCGCCATGTTCGAGCCGCCCGCCATTCAGGGCATCGGCACTTTTGGCGGATTCCAGTTTGAACTCCAGGCCACGGGGCAAAACTCCCTCACCGAACTCGACCGAGTCGCGCACGAGATGATCGGCGCAAGCCGTCAGAACAACAAACTGGCCAACCTCTACACCAGCTATACCTCCAATGACCCGCAGCTTCTTGTCTCCATCAACCGCGAAAAGGCCAAGGCCCTCGGCGTTCCGCTCAGCCAGATCAGCTCCACTCTCAGCGTCTTCATGGGCTCGCAGTACG
>JBAUHD010000312.1:0-7032 GCA_049680085.1 Acidobacteriaceae bacterium | reverse complement strand
CGCCGCTTTCTCCCACTGCCCGCACGACACGGACGAGTGCGACTGCCGGAAGCCCGGGACGGGGTTGTTTGAGCAGGCCTTCCGCGATTTTCCGAAAGCCTCGCCCGCGAACAGCCTCGTGATTGGCGACTCAATTTCGGATATTGAAGCGGCGCGCCGTCTGGCCATGCCCAGTATCTTCATCAGCGGCGATCCTCGCTACCAGAAAGAGGGCGCGGATCGGGCCGCGTCGCTTGCTAACGCGGTCGCTGCGTCGCTGGCCGATGCGGTGGAACGATTCCTGCCAGGGGAACGATAGCGAATTTCAGGCAAAGGTTTCGCGGATGCCGTCTTCCAGAGGTGTAAACGCGAGGTCGCATCCGAGCGCCCGCAGGCTGGTCAAGTCCGCTTCGGTGAAGTGCTGATAGCGCGCGTGGAGGTCGGCGGGCAGCGGGATGTATTCAATCTTCGCCGGGCCATGCACCTGCATCAGCGCGTGGGCCACGTCCTTGAATGTGCGCGCGTGGCCTGAGCCGGCATTGGCCACACCTTGATAGATCTTTCTGGTGGCGGAATTCTTGGGCGCAAACTCGCCCACCTGGGCGAAGAACAAATTCAATCGCGTCAGGTCACGCACAAAGACAAAATCGCGGCGCTGCTCGCCATCGGCGTATCCGCCGGACCCTGCAAAGAGCCGGATGGTTCCCGTCTCTCGAATCTGCTTTGTGAAGTGATGCATCACCGAGGCCATGCGGTCTTTGTGCTGTTCTCGCGGGCCATATGCGTTGAAGTAGCGAAGACCCACCACGGTCGTCAAACTCCGCCCCTCGGCCAGCTCGTTTCGCACGTGATGATCAAACGCCAGCTTGGAGAAGCCGTAGACGTTCAACGGCTTTTCGTTTTCCAGAACGGGAGTGAAGTGTCCGGGGCCGCTCAGCCCGTAGACGGCTGCCGTCGACGCATAGACAAGCGGCGCACCCTGTTCCACGGCGTACCGCAGCACGGCTTTGGAATAGCTGAAATTGTTGTCCATCATGTACTGGCCGTCATCAACCAGCGTGTCCGAGCAAGCGCCCTGATGGAAAATCGCGTCCACGCGCGCGAGCCCCAGCGCTTTTTCCTCCAGCGCGCGGCGGAATTCACGCTTGTCCATATAGTCGGAAAACTGCGCGCCGTGCAGGTTGAATAGCTTGCGCGAGTCGGCGAGATTATCCACGACCAGAATGTCGCTGATGCCCTCCCGGTTCAGTTCATGCACCAAGTTGCTGCCGATGAATCCCGCTCCGCCCGTGACAATATACATATCTAAACCGCCCTGGAGTTTCGTTCCCTTCTGCCATCACTCCATGCATCGAGCGCGGCGGTCAGCATCTCGTCAACTGAAATGCTGGTCAGACATTTTTTCTTTTGCTCGGTGCAGGACTCCAGATTACATCCGGCGCAATCCACCTCATGGTAAACGATGCGGTTTGCCTGCCCCACCGGATACCAGATTCCTGGCCGGGTTCGTGCCGCGAAGGCTATCGCGCAGGGGACGCCGGCCGCGGCGGCGAGGTGCATCGGCCCGCTGTCCGGACCCAGAAACAGCTCGGCTCCGCAAAGCGCCGCCGCCGTTTCCCGAGGTGTTAATTGACCACATAGATTCACGACCGGGCCGCGCCATCCGCTCGCCGCGCGCTGGCTCATGCCGGCCTCCTCTTTTGCGCCCACCAGCGCCAGCGCGTGGTTGGGCAAAGCCTCGCTAAGCTTCAGCAGCAGTCGCCGCCAGTTCTCTTCTCCCCAGTCCTTGGCCTGCATCTTGGTTCCTGGCCCGCATACGATCAACGGCATTCCCGCCGTTGGGGTGAGCGCTTTGCGCGCGGCATCCTTTTCCGCGCCAGTGAGACCCAGATCCCAGTTCCGCATTTCCTCAGGATCGCACTCGCCCAGTTCGCAAATGGTTCTCACCAGCCGCGCCGACTCTCTCTCCCAAAGGCCACGTTCGGGCAGATGGAACGGCTGCGCCAACTCGCCCATCGGAAGGCCGATGATTTCGGAAATACCGCACAGCCGGAAGAACCACTGGTCACGCCGAACCACCTTCTCTCCGCGTGATTTAGTCAGATAAACCAACGCCTGGGGGCGAAAGGTACGAATCTTCCAGAAAAGCTTCACCAGTGCGACCAAGCTCCGCAACCCCACGGGATAGCTGATATATCCATCGATCAGCCGTGAGCCCTCCAGGACAGCCGACGCCGCCGGCGCCTTGGCATGCACCGGAGCGTTGGTGAGCATCAACCGCTTCGCGTTCGGGAACCGTCGCGCAACCAGATGGAGCGCGGGCAATGCGACGAGGGTGTCGCCGAGGCTGCCCAGTCGATAGATCATCACCCGCTTTGTCTGGCTGAAATCCATCTCGCTCGGAGGCACTACGACAAAAGAGCGGAGCGCCGGCCCGGTATCCCGCGTTGCTCCACATTCATCCTGGATTACTCGACAACCGATTACTTCGTCAGCCGATTACTTCGTCTGACGGCCGAAGCGGTAAACGACGCCGGCGTTGAAGCCGAGATTGTTCTGCGACTCGCCTCCGTAGCGGCTCATCAGGTAAGTGGACGAGAGCCGAATCGCGAGGCCCGGCCCCAGGTTGTAATCCACCGAAGCGCCTGGAGTTATGTTCAGAGCATTTCCATCTTTATACAAGCCGATAAGCTCCGGAGGCAGCCCGCCGGTGCCGGTTCCAAAGTTGCCGTGGCCCGCGCCGGCCAGCACGTAGGCGTTCCAGCCCCAGTGCTGCCCTTCAAAAAAGCGGTACGTGGGACCCGCCATAAACGTGTACTGGCTGATGCTGGGAGCAAACACCTGGAACTCGTTCACGTTGGTATAGGTGGTTCCATAATAGCCGCGGAAATCGGCCGTCGCGCCCAGCTTGCCGTGGAAATAATCCGTAAGCCCGACGTTCCAGCCGCCCTCCGTCGTTTTCTGCAACGAATGGCCGGGACGGAAGCGGAGATAACCACCGCCGAAATAAACCTCGTATTGGTGTGAGTAGGTGTCCTGAATGATCTGCCGGATGCGGCGCTCACGGCGCGCACGCACGCGCTGTTGCGCCCTGCGCAGGACTTCTACTCGCTGCGCGGAGGTCTGCTCCTGCGTCTGCGACTGGATTTCGGAAGGCGATTCCGACTGCGGCTGCTGCTGCGACGAGGCGTCTTGCGCGCGCACCGTTGCGGACGCGAAAAGAATGGCCAGGGCTAGAACTGGATACGCGAGGTATCCCCTGCGTTTTTCAAAATGCATGAACCGTGAAGCCTCCACTGCCTGTTGCTGCCGGGGGTAGGAATTGGGACAAGATTTGCCTGCTCTCTATTAAACCATTTTGCCGGCCCTTCCCGGAGGTCGAAGCCTTTTCGGCGCATTTGTTGGCCCGAACCCGAGGTGCCAGAGCGTGCGGGGCGGTCTCTGCATTATCCTGTTGGAACGGATACACAACCATGAAATCTTTTTTGCTGGGCCTAATTCTGGGGCTGATTGCCCTTCCCCTCGCCGCCTACGTCTACTTCCAGACGGGGCATCCGCCGGTCGCGGTCGCCGACAAGCCATTTCCCATGGAGCAGCAGATTGTGAGCGTTCCCTTGCAGGCCCGCATCGAGAGCGAGATGACGGGCACCGCGCCCATCCATGTGACCGCGGCGAATCTGCAAGCCGGCGCGCGCATCTACGGCCAGCAATGCGCCGCCTGTCACGGCTCCTACGACAGGCCCTCTTCGTTCGCAAAGCATATGTATCCTCAAGCGCCGCAGCTTTGGGAGCGCCACGGCCGCAAGAACGCGGTCGGCGTCAGCGACGATCCGCCGGGGGAAACTTACTGGAAGATCGCAAACGGCATCCGCCTGACGGGGATGCCCTCGTTCGACAAGATTCTGGACCCTACGCAGATGTGGCAGGTGACGCTGCTGCTGTCCCGCGCCAACCAGCCCTTGCCGGCGGACGTGCAATCCCTGATCAAGCGACCAGCCGCCGTGAACGATGCCGCGCTCACTCATCCACACCCGGCAGCATCAGCGCCGAAACTCGCCGCAGCGGCAAACGGAAAATAGAACCGCGATGCCCGCCCAGCCGACTCTCTCCATCGCAATGATCGCGCGCAATGAGGAGAAGAACCTGCCCCGCACGCTCGAAAGCGTTCGCTGGGCCGATGAAATCATCCTCGTCGATTCAGGCTCGGTGGACCGCACACCTGAAATCGCCCGCTCCTTCGGCGCGCAGCACTTCTTTAATCGCGATTTCCGCGGGCATCCCGAACAGAAGTCCCTCGCCATCGCAAAATGCACCAGCGACTGGATTCTGCTGCTCGATGCCGATGAGGTCGTAAGCCCAGAGTTGGCCGAAGAGATTCGGCGGACCCTCGCCAAGCCACAATTCGAGGCGTACTGGATTCCGCGGCTCAACCTGTTCATGGACCGCTGGATTCGCCACGGGGGCTTCTACCCCGACCGCAAGCTGCGGCTATGGCGGCGGGGCAGCGCGCAGATGGAAACGCACGTCGGCCCGCACGGCACTCCCAAGTCAGACGGCCCCAAGGGCACCCTGAAGCATGACCTGATCCACTACGCCTATCCCAGCTTTGAGCTGTACCTCAGCCACATGAACGACTACAGCTCGGAGAACGTGGCCGTGCTGGTCGAGCGCGGCAAGGCCGCGAAACTGGCCGGATTCATACGCCTGGCCCTGTTCAACCCGGCGGCGACCTTTGTGAAAAACTATTTCTTCCGTCTGGGATTTCTCGACGGCATCCCCGGCCTCATCTATCACCTCAACCACTCCGTTTACGTCCACTGGAAGTACGTCAAGGCGTGGGAGGCGCGTGGAAATCCCCGCGCATGATGCCCGCAAATTGAATTTGTGTGAGGTGTCGCGGCTGGTGAGCCCGCTGGGATTCGAACCCAGGACCCACGCCTTAAAAGGGCGTTGCTCTACCTACTGAGCTACGGGCTCTCGCTCTCTCAAAGTTATCACAGCGCGCGCGCTTCTTTCGCTTGCTTCGGCAACCATCCGCTCGCGCCTTTGCCGGATTCCTTCCAAAAATATCTTGCTCATCGCCGGGACTAACGCCATAATGGTGCGTTCCTTCCGACTGCGCTGATTTCAGGCTCTCCCAGAGGGAAACTTCCGCTTTCGCCGAGGTCCCGTGCTCGTCCTGGCTCGCCGTTTTCTTGCTGTCTGCCTGATTCTTGCTCCGATGTCCGCATTCGCTTTTCCCGAATGGCAGCAGCCTACGCCCGACGAGCTGAGCATGAAGTCCTACGCGGCTGACCCCGACGCGCCCGCCGTCTACTTGTTTCGTGAAGAAACGGTGGACGATCTATTGCACATTCACACGGTGTCCGCCCGCGTGAAGATTCTCAGCGAAAAGGGCAAGCAGGAGTTCGCCGACATTGAGATTCCCTACCTGGCTACCGGCTACAAGATCCGGGGCATCTCCGGGCGCACCATCCACAGCGACGGGACCGTCATTCCCTTCACCGGCAAGCCTTACGACAAGCTGCTGATCAAGCAGGGCAACCTGCGCGTGATGGCCAAGGTCTTCAGCATGCCTGACGTGCAGGTAGGCAGCATTCTCGAATACCAATGGGTGCTGGAATACGGCGACGGCACAGTCTCTTCTCCCGACTGGCAAATCCAGCAGGACATCCCCGTGGTGAAGGCGCATTATCACTTCACACCCAGCAAGGCCGTCGGTGACAGCAACTTCACCATCACCCAGCGCGAAAACGGACACGAAGACGTAGCCCATGTTCTGCTTTACTCCTACATTCTGCCGACTGGAGCAAAAGTGACGGGGGGCATGCGCGGCTACGACCTGACCGTCGAAAACCTCCCGGCGATTCCACAGGGAGACTATCTGCCGCCAACGCATAGCCTGTACTACCGTCTCACGTTTTATTACTCGCCTTTCCACACGGGCGCCGAATACTGGACGACCGAAGGGAAATACTGGTCCAAGAACTTCGACCATTTTGCGGACCAGTCCGGCAAGCTTCGCGCGGCGGTCAAAGGGATTATCGCTCCCGGCGACACGGATGAGCAGAAGGCCACGAAGATTTATGCCGCCGTCATGAAGCTGGACAACACCAGCTTCAGCCGCCAGCACTCCGCCGCCGAGAACAAGGCCGAGGGCGTCAAGATTAAGAATGCCGAAGACGTATGGACCCAGCAGCGCGGAACGGGCGACGAAATTACGCGGCTGTTTGTCGCCATGGCGCGCGCGGCGGGGCTGAAAGCCTATGGCGCGATTGTCGTCGACCGCGACCGGAATATTTTTAATCAGAATTACCTGAGCTGGGACCAGTTCGATGACGAGCTGGCCATCGTGTCCATCAACGGCAAAGAAGTCTACTTCGACCCCGGACAGCGATATTGCGAATTTGCCAGGCTTGCCTGGAAGCATACCTGGGCGGGCGGCCTACGGCAGTCCGACAAGGGACCAGAGATATTTTCAACATCCGCGCCGGCCTACACGAACAACAGCGTGAGCCGCATCGCCCGGCTCACGCTCAGTCCGGATGGCCACCTGACCGGCCTTATTTACGAGAACATGGGCGGAGCGCAGGCGCTGCGCTGGCGCCAGGCCGCGCTGCGCACTGATGAGGCCGGGGTGAAAAAGCAGTTCGAAGACAACCTGCAACACTCCATGCCTCCCGGCGTGCAGGTGAAGTTGAACCACTTTATCGGAATAACGGACTTCACCCATCCGCTGATGGCGGTTGTGAATGTGAGCGGAACGCTGGGCACCGAAACCGGCAAGCACCTCTTTCTGCCCGCCGTCTTTTTCGAGGCCGGCGACCCGCCGCTTTTTGCGAAAACCCATCGCGAAAGCTCCGTGTATATGCATTATCCCTACATGATCAAGGACGATTTCCAACTCATGCTGCCGGACAACCTGGTGGTGGAGAGTCTGCCGAAAAGCGGCGATATTCCCTTCGCGCCAAACGCCGATTACCTCATCAAGTTCGGCTCCGGCCCCCATACCTTCGCCTACGGGCGGCTGTTTCGCAGCGCCAACATCATCTA
>JBAUHD010000311.1:0-3000 GCA_049680085.1 Acidobacteriaceae bacterium | reverse complement strand
CGTTCGCGCGCGTCAACCCGCCGTGGTCCTCGAACCACTGGAAGGCGTCGTCGTCCAGCATTTCGGTCCAGAGATACGCGTAGTATCCGGCCTGGTAGCCGTTGCCCCAAATGTGCATGAAGTAGCTCGACCGGTAGCGCGGCGGCACGTAGCTGATAAGCAAGTGCGTTTTTTTCAGCGCCTCTTTCTCAAACGTGTCCGGGTTCTGCAAAGGCGTGCTTGCCGGAAGCGTATGCCACTGCATGTCTAGTTCCGCCGCCGCCAGCAGCTCCGTCAGCATATAGCCCTGATTGAACGTCCGCGCCTTCTTGATCTTCGCAAATAACTCCGCCGGCATCGGCGCGCCGGTCTTGTAGTTCTTCGCGTAGTGCTCGAACACTTCCGGATACAGCGCCCAGTGCTCGTTGAACTGCGACGGAAACTCCACAAAATCGCGCGGGACGTTCGTTCCCGATAACGTCGGATACTCCGTATCCCCAAACATCCCATGCAGCGCGTGCCCGAATTCGTGGAACATCGTCGTCACGTCGGAGTAAGTCAATAGCGCAGGCTCGCCCGGAGCCGGTTTGGGAAAGTTCGCCACGTTGTAGACCACGGGCAGCGTGCCCAGCAGCTTGGACGGATGCACAAAGCTGCTCATCCACGCGCCGCCGTTCTTGTTGTCGCGCTTGAAGTAGTCGCAGTAGAACAGCGCCATCGCCCTGCCGTTCGCATCGAAAACCTCAAAGACGCGCACGTCCGGGTTGTAAACGGGAATATCGTGCCGCTCCTTGAACGTGATGCCGTAAAGCTTGGTGGCCGCGTAAAACACGCCGTCCTCCAGCACGTTGTTCAACTCGAAGTAAGGCTTGACCTCGTTCTCATCCAGGTCATACTTCGCCTTGCGCACCTGCTCGGAGTAGAACTCCCAGTCCCACGGCTCAAGCGCGAAGCCGCCGTGCTGCGCGTCGATCACGGCCTGAATGTCTTTGGCCTCGCTGGCCGCCTTGGCGGTGGACGCGGGCACCAGCGCGTCCATAAACTTGAGCGCGGCCTGGGGGGTTTTCGCCATCTGGTCCGTCAGGTTCCACGCCGCATAGTTGGGGAAGCCGAGCAGCTTCGCCTTCTCCGCCCGAATCTGCGCCAGTCGCGCAATTGTGCTGCGCGTGTCGTTGGCGTCGCCGCGCTCGGCGCGATTCCATGAGTCCTCAAACAGCGCCTTCCGCGTCGTGCGGTTCGACAGATAGGTCAGGTCCGGCTGCTGGGTCGTGTTCTGCAGCGGGATCACCCACCCCTGTTGCTTGCGCTGTTTCGCAGCCTGCGCCGCCGCCGCCATCTGCGCCGGGCTCAGGCCGGCCAGCGTGGATTCATCCGTCGTGGAGTAGGCCCCGGCTTTGGTCGCGGCCAGCAGCTTCACGATGAAGTCGTTCGAGAGCGTCGATTCCTCTTCGTTCAGCTTTTTCAGTTTTGCCTTGTCGGAGTCGGAGAGCGCCGCGCCGTTGTGGACAAATTCCTTGTACTGCCACTCCACCAGCCGCAGCGACTCGGGATCGAGCTTCAGCGAAGCCCGCTCGTCATACACAGCCTTGATCCGCCTAAACAGCTTGCTGTTCAGGTAAATCGCGTCCTGGGTCGCGGCCAGCTTCGGAGCCTCAAGGGTCTGCACCTTCTGCAATTCAGGATCCGTGTTCGCGCCCGTCACCCCGAAGAAGACGGAAGCCACGCGATCCAGCAGGCGGCCTGATTTTTCCAGTGCGACAAGAGTGTTTTCAAACGTGGGCGGGGCGGGATTGTCGGCAATCGCGTCCGCTTCCTTGATCTGCTGCGCCATTCCGGCTTCAATGGCCGGCTGGTAATCGCTGTCCTTGATCGTATTGAATGGCGGAGCGTGAAACGGCAGCGTGCTCGGCGCATAAAAAGGATTGCTGGGACCAAACGTATTCGTCGCCGTCTGGCCATTCGCGGAGCCAACCGCGATCGCCCCAGCCGCCGCCAGAGTGGAAATATTTTTCAAGAGTCGTTTCGCCTTTTTCAGAGATGTGCGCGAGCGCGATGAAAGCATGAAGGGCCCTTCCTCGAACTCACGATTGTACCAATCCGCGGCGGCTGGCAGGTTATCCATCCTTCACGACACGATGAAACGCAACCTCGCGGCTCACCACAAATCCAAGCCGCTCATAAAGAGCAATGGCCCGCCGGTTGGCCGCGTCCGTATGCAGACACGACAGCCAGCCATCCCTGCGGTGGTCCTCCAGCAGGCGCGTAATCAGCGCTCCCGCGTAGCCCTTGCCCGTATGCTCAGGATGCGTGCAGACTCCACTGATCTCCTTGTAGCGATCGAAGGCCATGCGCTCTCCGGCCATCGCCACCAGCCGGCCTTCGACCCGCACGCCATAGTAAAGACCCATTTCGCACGTCCGGATGCGGAAGTATCCCGGAAACGCAACTTCCGTCAGCGCGACCATCTCCGCCGCGTTTTCGCAGGAAAGCTTCAGAAGCTTGAACGCCGGAAGCCCATCTGCCGGCGCTGTCGTTTGCGGCACATCGGCGCCTTCCGAATACATCATCTGCACACCCGCCAGCGTGCCTTCAAACGCCAGCCCCGGAACCACCAGCGGCTCCGCCCCCATCATGTAAACCGTCTCGCCCGGAGCAAGCAGCGAGTGAAGCTCCCGCATCGCGCCAGCCTCGCGCACCGCGACCGCCGCAAACGGAGCCACGTCGGTCTCATACTTGCAGGCGTTCCCAACAAAACGCGCAAACCGCCGCTGTCGCGTATGCAACGCATGAAGCGCCGGATTCACAAACATATCCTCAGCCACGGGCCGTCTCTCAATCGTCATTCTAAAGAATCCATCGCGCCGCCTGATACAAAGGAAGTGCCGCACGATTCGCTCAGAAAAAATATGAACCCCTCACGCAGAAGCTTTCTCAAATCCTCCGCGCTCCTCGCAGCGGCTTCCATATCGGGTTACGACATCAGCGCCTTCGCCGCGAGCATGGGCGCATGGTCCCATCCCT
>JBAUHD010000310.1:0-7899 GCA_049680085.1 Acidobacteriaceae bacterium | reverse complement strand
GGCTTCGCTTGAGGAGTTTCGCGAACTGGTGATCTCCGCCGGCGGCGAGATCGCCGCTGAGATTATCCAGCGGCGTCCGAAACCCGATCCCGCCACCCTGATCGGCAGCGGCAAGGTGGAGGAGATTGCCGGCGTCGTGGCCGGCGCGCAAGCCGATGTCGTGCTTTTCAACCACGATCTGACTCCGACCCAGTTGCGGAATCTTGACGACGCGCTGCCCTGCCGCGTGGTGGACCGGACGCAACTCATTCTGGACATTTTTGCCCGCCACGCGCGGACCCGCGAAGGCCAGTTGCAGGTGGAAACGGCGCAACTTGAATACATGCTGCCGCGGCTGACCGGACGCGGTGCGGCCATGTCGCAGTTGGGCGGCGGCATCGGTACCAGGGGGCCCGGCGAGACGCAGTTGGAAACCGACCGGCGGCGGATTCAGCGGCGGTTGCAACATCTGAAAGAAGAACTGGAAAGCGTCCGCCGGGTGCGCTCGCAGCAGCGGCAGAGGAGAGAATCGGTTCCGGTTGCGGCGGTGGCGCTTGTGGGCTACACCAATGCCGGCAAAAGCACGCTCTTCAATCGGCTCACACAAGGCGGCGTTCTGGAGTCGGCGCGGATGTTTGCGACCCTCGATCCCAAGCTCAAGGCCATGCTGCTGCCGAGCCGGAGGAAAATTCTGCTTTCCGACACCGTGGGATTTATCCGCGACCTGCCCCACACGCTCGTGACTTCCTTTCGCGCGACGCTCGAGGAAGTCCAGAAAGCCGAGGTACTGATCCATGTTCAGGACGCATCGAGCGAAATGCGCGAGGAGCACAAAGCCGAGGTGGAAAAGGTTCTCGACGAGCTTGGCGTGCTGGGTAAGCCGCGCATCGAGGTCCTGAACAAGATTGACCTGCTGCCGGAAGAACAGAGGACAGCTCTGGAGGCGAGCGGACCGGTCGCGGTTTCAGCAAAGCAGGGGCTCGGCATGGACCGGCTGCTGGCGCGCATCGACGCGGAGCTTGTGGCCGATCCGGTCATCGAACAGCGTTTCGAGATACCCCAGTCCGAGGGCACGGCGCTGGCGGCGCTGGGTGCGGGCGCTCTCATCCGCGAACGGGAGTTTGTGGGGAATTCGGTGCGGATGACGGTGGCGGGTCCAGCCTCTCTGCTTGGTCGTTACAGTGGGTTCAAGGTTGGTTGAAAAGCGGAGGCCTTTTCCCGGTCGAGGATCGATTTGGGAAGGAAGTTTCGCATTCGGATCTAAGCGACAAAGAGACAACGGGAGCGGAGCGCTCCCGTTGTCTCATGATTGGTCCGATCCTAGCGTTGACTGTTCTGCCCGCCCGAGCCGTCGCCTTCGAATGGCGAGGTCAGCCAGGGCATAACAGAGACATTCGATCCCTGCACGGTCGCGCACCGCCTTCCATTCGGGCCAGTTGTGCAGTTCCACCAGTTTTCGGTTGCATCGACCATTCCAGTGCCCAGGTTCTCGATGCCAATTCCCCTGGAGAAATTGTTGAAATGAATATTCAATTGACCCGTTGGGGCGCTGAACCCCACGTCGATTGATTCCTGGTCAAAGGTATTCTGCGAGATGACCGTCCCGGTGATCGTTGCCAGGCTGAAGATGTTGATCCCCGTCGGGCCCGATGTCGGTGCGCCGGGGTTGTCGGGCCCATTCCCGGAAAAGTAATTGCCGACAATGACGTTGTCATTCATGTTTACCGGCGGCGCGGGAGATGGAGGCGCGGCGTGGTTGTGCATGGCGACTCCCGTTGCTCCGTTATCTCTCAGCTCGTTGCCAATCACCACGTTTCCCGTGTTTGTCGTACCCGGGGACGGCGCAAAGATACCGACGCCCGCGCCGGGCGACTGCGTTCCATTTCGCAATGACACGTTTTGGGAGATGGTGTTGTACCAGACGCCAAATGAGAGTTTCGCCGCCGGGATGACGCTTGTGGCCGGCGCGTGCGAAGCCAGCGTGATCCCGCAATCGTACGAGTTGTCGTGAACAAAGTTATAGGTGATCAGATTATGGTCGCTCGGCCCTGTCTCGTCGCTGGTGAGAATGCCGCCCGCATTGTTTGCCACCTCATTGCGCAGGATCGTGGAATGATCCACGCCCATCAAGTGAATGCCCTCTCCGCAGTCAGTGCCCTCGTTTGTCTCGAATGCCGGTACTCCGGGACAGGTTCCGCCAGCCAGCGAAACGTCGTTATCCTCCACATCATTGCCGACCACCGTTACATTGGTGGCATTCGTGAGCAGAATTCCCTCGAAATTTGCGTTGCGGACCTTGAATCCGGAGATCACCACGTTGGCCACTCCCGGATTTGGCGCCGAGCTCATGCCATCGACCCAGATTCCGTTCGCAAGGTTGGCGGCGTCGATGATTGCGTTAAGCGGTGATACGGCAATGAGCGAAAGAGATTTATTGATGATCACCTGTTCGTTGTAAACCCCCGGCCAGACCCGAATGACGTCGCCGGGGGACGCAGCCGAGACGGCCGCACCGATGGATGAGCTGCAGCCATTCCTGGCGTGCGGGTTTACACAGAGGGTGCTGGCCGAGGCCGAAGGGGCCACACATGCCATGGAAAGCATGATTGCACTGGCCAGAAGCAGTTGAGTTGCACTTCTGGTGGTTCTGCCGACTGAGCGCATAGACATTGGGGACCTCCTCAGGTTCCGCAGGGGGAATTTCGCGTAGGGTTTGGGGGGCCGAACTGCCTGGATGCTACATCAGACCGGGCCGGGGGGCTACAACTCGGAGTTGATAGTATCAAAAAACGAGCGCCTCGGGGACAGATCATCGAAGTGACGGTAGCTGCCTGGAGTATCCGAGGCAACAGACGTCTTCAGCACCTTCGCGAACCTGCTTTTGACCCGGCTATTTCGCGCGGACGAGGATCGTGGTTACATTATCATGCGCGCCCGCTTGATTGGCGGCGTCAATTAATTCCTGGCACTTCTGCTGAAGCGAGGTGGATTCGCCGAGCACAGCGGCTATCCGCGCTTCGGGAACTTCGCGCGTGAGTCCATCGGAGCACAGCAGCAGGATGTTTCCAGGCTCAAGCACGAGTTCCGTAATTTCCGCCTCGACCGAGGGTTGCGTGCCGATGGCGCGGGTAATCACGTTTTTCAGCGGCGAGCGCTCAGCGTCCTCCTCAGTCATGCGCCCGAGCCGCACCTGCTCGTCCACCAGCGAATGGTCATCGGTTTGGCGCGTGAGCCGGCTCGCGCGGAACAGATAACACCGGCTGTCTCCGACATGGCCGATCAGCGCGGAGCCGCCCTGAACTGCGATGGCGACCAGGGTCGTCCCCATCCCCTTGAGCGAGACGTCCTGCGCAGCCTGCGCGTGAACGAGTCGGTTGGCGGCGGCAATGGATTCCTCCAGCGCGCGGCGTCGGTCTTCCGGCGAGGTGACGGCGCACAATCGCTCGATGACGGTATCGACGGCGAGGCGGCTGGCGACCTCGCCGGCGGCGGCGCCGCCCATGCCGTCGCAAACCACGAACACTCCCGCTTCCAGACAATGCCCGTAGGCGTCTTCATTATGGTCCCGGACTTTACCAACATGAGTGAGAGCGGCGACTTCGAGCGTAATCAATTCAGGCATGGTTTAGCTTTAGCCTTCGTACTTAGTTTCAGCCGCATTCATTGTCCTTTCGCTTTGGCCAGCGCCTGATACTTGTGTTCCAGCGCATCAAAAACAGGCTCCGGGTCGAGTCCTTCGGAATCGTCCTTGACGGCCTCCTTCCAGAGTCTGCGCAGGTCGGCAATCCCCGGAGACCGCAGATTTCGTTTATGCGTCCAGTCGCGGAGTGCGTCGCGAACCACTTCACTTTGAGAGGAATACTCACCGGCTTCAACTGCCTGGCGAACCACAGTCGCCATCTCCGTTGGAAGGGCAATACTGAGCTTTTCTATGGTAGGCATTTGGTATACCTCAGTAGTAAGAATACCGAATCCGCCAAAAATCCGAACCCGCTTACCCCTTCGCGCTCTCCAGCTTCGATTCGGCCTCGCGCATGACTTCATTGGCCTGCTCGTATTTTCCCGGATCCTCTCCGGAATCAGCCCACAGCTTGCGTCCGTGGTCGAGCTCAAGCTGGGCGGCTGGCGTGTCGATTTCCTCGGGCTTCATCGCGCTTTCGGCGAGGATGGTGACGCGCTCGGGCAGCACTTCCACGAACCCGCGGGCCACGTTAAAGCGGTCACCGTCGCGGGCATCGCCTCCATGCAGCCGCACCTCGCCCGGAGCCAGTTCCGCCAGCAGCGGGCTGTGCCCGTAGAGGACCTCAAAATAGCCGGACTTCGAGGGGACCTCGACGGCATCCACTGTCTGGTCGACAAGAATGCGGTCGGGGGTCACAAGCCGGACTCGAAGCGCGTTTGTCTCTGCCATAACTATGCCTTCGCCGCCATTTTGTCGGCCGCTTCCAGCACTTCGTCGATGGTCCCCTTCATGTAGAAGGCCTGCTCCGGCACATCGTCGTGCTTGCCTTCAATGACTTCCTTGAAGCTCCGCACCGTGTCGGCGATTTTGCAGTAGCGGCCTGGAATTCCGGTGAATTGCTCGGCCACATGGAAGGGTTGAGAGAGAAACTTCTGCACCTTGCGGGCGCGGGAGACGGTGATTTTGTCGTCTTCGGAAAGCTCGTCGATGCCGAGGATGGCGATGATGTCCTGAAGGTCCTTATAGCGTTGCAGAATGCGCTTGACGCCCTGCGCCACGTCATAATGCTCCTGCCCGACGATGCGCGGCGAGAGAATGCGGGAACTGGACGCCAGCGGATCGACGGCTGGGTAAATGCCGAGTTCCGACAGCGGGCGCGAGAGCACCGTGGTGGCGTCAAGGTGCGCGAAGGTGGTCGCCGGGGCTGGGTCGGTAAGGTCGTCGGCGGGCACGTAGACGGCCTGCACCGAGGTCACGGACCCTTTTTTGGTGGACGTGATGCGCTCCTGAAGCTCGCCCATTTCGGTGGCCAGGTTCGGCTGGTAGCCTACGGCGGAAGGCATGCGGCCGAGCAGCGTTGACACCTCCGAGCCGGCCTGTGTGAACCGGAAAATGTTGTCGATAAACAGCAGCGTGTCCGAACCTTCCTGATCGCGGAAGTATTCTGCGACGGTGAGGGCGGAAAGCGCGACGCGCAGACGCGCGCCGGGAGGCTCGGTCATTTGCCCATAGATAAGCGCGGCTTTGGATTTGGTGTAATCGTGAATGTCGATGACGCCGGCTTCCTGAAACTCAAGCCAGAGATCATTGCCCTCGCGGGTGCGCTCGCCCACTCCGGCAAAAACGGAAAAGCCTCCGTGTTTGCTGGCGACATTATTAATGAGTTCCTGAATCACGACTGTCTTGCCGACGCCCGCGCCGCCGAACAGCCCGATTTTGCCGCCCTTGAGGAACGGCTGAATCAGGTCGATGACCTTGACGCCGGTCTCAAACATTTCCTCCGACGTTGACTGCTCGTCAAACGCCGGGGCCTCGCGGTGGATGGGCATGCGTACCTTCGCGTTCACCGGGCCGAGTTCGTCGACCGGCTCGCCGATGACGTTCAGCACGCGGCCCAGCGTCTCGCGGCCCACCGGAACGGTAATGGGCCCGCCGAGGTCGATGGCCTTCATGCCGCGCACCATGCCCTCGGTGGCTTCCATGGCGATGCAGCGCACGCGGCCCTCGCCGAGGTGCTGCTCGACTTCGAGGATGACGTTGATGGGGATGGGTACGTTGAATCCATCGTCCACTACGCGGAGCGCCTGGTAGATGCCGGGCATCTTCGATTCTTCAAACTGCACGTCCACGGCCGGGCCGGAGATTTTAATGACTTTGCCGATGTTCTCTGCCATAAGTTCTGAGGACTTTCCCTCAGGGGCTGAAGCCCCTGCGAATCTGTGTTTGTTACGGACGGGCTAAAGCCCGTCCCCTTCAAAATGCCTTCTCAAATTGCGGCGGCGCCGCTTACGATTTCGATAATTTCCTTGGTGATGGCGGCCTGGCGGACGCGGTTCATGGTCAGGGTGAGGGCGTCGATCATTTCCGATGCGTTGTTGGTTGCGGCGTCCATGGCCGTCATGCGTGCGGCGTGCTCGGCGGCCACCGATTCCAGCATGGCGTGGTAAAGCTGCGAGGTGATGTAGCGCGGCAGCACGGCGTCGAAAATTTCGCGCGCTGTCTGCTCGTAGATGTAGTCCACCCCGGAGGTGCCGAACTTGCTTGCCTCGTCTTCAAATTCCTTGATGTCGGCTTCCTCTTCGCCCGGCTCCACCGTCACACCGGCCGTCATGGCGGCGCGGGCGGCGTTGGCACGCTCTTCAGCGCTCATTTCGCGCAGCGCCGCAACATCGTGCTGGCCGAACTTAATAATAGGCAGAATGCGCTCCACCACCACCCGCTGCTGGATGACCGACTTGAACTCGTTGTAGATGAGGTAGGCGGCGTCAATCTCCTCGTGCTCGTAGCGGGCGACGACTTCGGCCCCCAGTTCGCGCACCCGGTCGAAGCTCAGTTTCTCCAGCAGATCAGGATGGTCGCCCGTGACTTCAACGCGGCTCGCGCGCTGCTGCCGCTCCGGGCGCGGCGCGGACTTCTTCCCGTCGTGGTCTTGATTCTGGGCAGACTGCTCGTCACCGTTCTCCGCGAATCTTGCGCCAGGATAGCGGCGCCGGAACAGGTCGCGACCCTTGCGCCCGATGGCTTCCACGTCGATCTGCTTGTCCGTGTTCTTATCCAGAAAATTGACCGCTGCTTTGAAGATGCTGGAATTGAAGGCCCCGGCAAAGCCCTTGTCTCCCGACACGACAATGACCAGCGCACGCTTTTCGGGCCGCGTTCGCAGCAGCGGATGCCGCAATTCCCCGGTGAGCGGATCAATGATCTCGATGCGCCGCTTGAGCGACGTGATGACGCTGGCCAGCATGGCCGAATACGGGCGGGACGCGATGGCGCGCTCCTGGGCGCGACGCAGCTTGGCCGCCGAGACCATCTTCATGGCCTTGGTAATCTGCCGCGTGTTCTTCACGCTGCGGATGCGCCGCCGTAGATCAAGGACGTTCGCCATGCGCTACTTCGCCGCTCCCGCCGGGACTTGCTCCTCGGCTTCCTGCGGCTGCTCAGGCGCGGACTCGGCCTTTTCCGATGGCTCCTTAACCTTCGCGTTCTCATGCCCGGAGAGGAAGTTGGCCTTGTACTCGTTGATGGCATTGGCGACGCGCTCTTTGAGTGGGTCGTCGAGCGCCTTCTTGGTGGCGATATCGTTGAGCAGCGCTGTCTGTGCCGAGTCCAGGTACTTGTAGAGCCCTTCCTCGAAGGCGTGAATGTCCGGCACCTTGATGTCGTCGAGAAACCCCTGCGTCCCGGCGTAGAGGATGATGACCTGCTTCTCGGCGGTGAGGGGATTGAACTGCGGCTGCTTCAGCAACTCGGTGAGCCGCTGCCCGCGATTGAGCTGCGCCTGCGTGGTCTTGTCCAGGTCGCTGCCGAACTGTGCGAAGGCGGCCAGATCGCGGTACTGGGCAAGGTCCAGCTTTAGAGTGGAACCAACCTGCTTGATGGCCTTGATGGCCGCCGAAAACCCCACGCGCGAAACCGAAAGGCCCACGTTGACCGCCGGGCGCACGCCGGAGTTGAACAGGTCCGTCTCCAGAAAAATCTGCCCGTCGGTGATGGAAATCACGTTGGTCGGGATGTAGGCGGACACGTCGCCGGCCTGCGTTTCGATGATGGGCAGCGCGGTCAGCGAGCCGCCGCCCTTCGCCTTGCTGAGCTTGGCCGAGCGCTCCAGCAGCCGCGAGTGCAGGTAGAAGACATCGCCCGGATACGCTTCCCGGCCCGGCGGGCGGCGCAGCAGCAACGACAGCTCGCGGTAGGCGACGGCGTGCTTGGAGAGATCGTCGTAGACGATCAGCGCGTGC
>JBAUHD010000309.1:0-2175 GCA_049680085.1 Acidobacteriaceae bacterium | reverse complement strand
AGAGGGCTACTACGCCCTGTCGCGGTTCAAGGTTGCGCAGCCGAAGGACTGGGCTTCTTTGGAGCGGGCGTTCGCGGAGGGATTGGCGATTCCGGGGCGCGTGACCGGCCTGGTCAAGGGCGGGCTGCACGTGGACATTGGTGTTCGGGCGTTTATGCCGGCGTCGCGGAGCGGGGCGCGGGAAGCGGGTGAGCTGGAAAAGCTGGTGGAGCAGGAGATTCTGTGCCGGATTATCAAGATTGATGTGGCCGAGGAAGACGTGGTGGTGGACCGGCGCGCGGTGTTGGAGGAGGAGGCTCGGTCGGCGCATGGGCGGCGGTATGCGGAACTGAAGGAAGGCGACGTGGTAACGGGGACGGTTCGCAGCCTTGCGGACTACGGGGCCTTTGTGGACCTGGGCGGCGCGGACGGGCTGCTTCATGTGGGGGAAATTTCGTGGAGTCGGATCAATAATCCCGCGGACGTGCTGGCGGTAGGGCAGCAGATTGAAGCGAAGGTTCTGAAGATTGACGCGGAGAAGCAGCGAATTTCGCTGGGAATGAAGCAGCTTCAGGCGCATCCGTGGGACGCGGTTCCGGGGAAGTATGCGCTCGGCCAGCGGGTGCAGGGGAAGGTGACGCGCACGGCGGACTTCGGAGCGTTTGTGGAGCTTGAGCCGGGAATTGAAGGGCTGATTCATATCTCGGAAATGGCGTGGGGGAAGAAGGTCCACAAGGCGTCGGATGTGGTGAAGCCGGGCGAGACGGTGGAAGCTGTGATTTTGGGCATCAGCGTGGCGGAGCGGCGGCTTTCGCTGGGGTTGAAGCAGGCGTTTGGCGATCCGTGGGCGGAGGCGGCTCGGAATTTGCAGCCGGGCTCGCAGGTGGAAGGGCCGGTGGCGAGCTTCACGAAGTTCGGCGCGTTTGTGACGATTGCCGAGGGCGTGGAGGGAATGGTCCACATCAGCGAGATCAGCGCGGAGCGGCGGTTAAATCATCCTTCGGACGCGCTGAAGCTTGGGGAACACGTCAAGGCGCAGGTGCTGTCAATTGATTCGGAGAAGCGGCAGCTTCGGTTGAGTATCAAGAAGCTGGTTCCTACGGGACTGGATGAGTTTCTGGCCGAGCACAAAGAGGGCGATGTTGTGACGGGACGCCTGATCGATGAACACGGCGAGAGCGCCCGCGTGGAACTGGGTGAGGGGATTTTGGCGTATTGCCGGATTGCCGCACCGGCGGCGGAGTCGAGCGCGGCTGCAGCGAAGGCGGATTTGGGTTCACTTACGTCGATGCTTCAGGCGCGGTGGAAGGGCGGGGCTGGGAGTGGCGCGCCGAAGCGCGAGTCCTTGAAGGCGGGGCAGATCCTGAGTTTCCGGATCGCGAAGTTGGATGCGGAGACCAAGGGAATCGAACTGGAATTGTCGTAGTGAGATCGAGTGTCGGCGGCTGGTGGGGGAGGAGGTTCAGCCCTCAGCTTTATGCGGTTTTGCCGTAGGTTTTCATAGCCTTGTCCATGTCCGGTGCTGCCGCGGCAAGATCCTGCAGGTTCATGGCCGGGCGCACGGTGAGCTTTGCGTTCAATGCGAGGAACCATGGCTCGGCGATGGCTGGTAGCTGCGATGAATCCTTCATATCGAAGAAGATGTACCCGGTTCGTACTCCGTGTTCCTCCGAAAAATAGGCTGCCTCGGGTTTTAAATTGTCCAGAATGCTTTTTATGGTGCTTTGCAATGCGCCGTTTCGCACGGCCGCATTTCCGGCGTCGGTTGGAATTGAGACTTTCAGTAACATTCGCATGGGTATTTACCCTCCCGGCAGAGGAGTATACGCCCGTTCGCAGGGGCCTGGCGCGGCGTGTCTTAACGCGGTAGCGTCTCGGTTTGAACCCCTCAGGGGCTAAAGCCTCGTTGATTTTGAGGAGGGAATGTACGGGCTGAAGCCCGTACATTCAAACGGAGACACCACTCTTAATGCGCTCGGATTGTCCGGGCGAAGCTCACCATGTTATTCTTAGGCCAGACACTTAGGAAGTGTAACGAACAAGAAAACAGGAGTAACGCACACTCGTGCTGGCATCTACCAAAAAGACAGAAGTTATCACGCGCTTTCGCACTCACGACTCCGATACCGGAAGTCCTGAGGTGCAGATCGCGATCCTCAGCGAGCGGATTGGCGAGCTGACCGAGCACTTCAAGAC
>JBAUHD010000308.1:0-2202 GCA_049680085.1 Acidobacteriaceae bacterium | reverse complement strand
CCGCTCATGTAGCGCTGCACGCCGCTGACGCGCCAGTTGGAAATAACAGCGCTCACTGGTTTGGGCGCGCTGTTGAAGAAGTGTTTGCCTTTGCCGACAGGCAGTTCATACAGGTAGCTAACGACGAAGTTGTTGGGAATGTCCTCGTTGCTTACCGCCTTTTCCGCTTTCAGATCATACGGATTCTGCGTCCCGCCCTGGTGTTGCAGCGTGCTGTAGTAGGGCTGGATCGCGTCGGCGTCGGTCAGAGTTTTGGAGAAGGTGTACGAGGCCAGAACATTCAGGCCATTGTGGAAGCGGCGTTGGAGCTTGGCCGTCCGCGCGTTATAAGTGGACTGGCCGGCGTTCTGGAGATAGCTGTCCTGGTTGACATAGCCGTACTGCGGGAAGGGACGCAGCGCCTGTTGCACCGTCACCTCCGGGCCCCACTCGTTGTAGAAGTTGGCGTAGGGAGCGGTGACTCCCGCGCCGTGCTGCCAGTGAACAATGTCGTTTTCGGCTTCAAAAATGCATCCCGGGGACTCCGCGTCGGAGTCCCCGGGATGCTTGTCTCAGCCCGCCAGAACCAGACTGATCAATTTGCGGAAAGACGCATGCTCTACTTACAGCAGTTTATTAGGTTTGGCCCACTCACCTCTTTATTGGAGCCGTGGAAAAGTCCTACGGTGTGTCCGTCCTTGATCCAATCTTCGACGAATGTCATGTATTTAATGGTTTCGCGGCGGAAGGAAAAGCTTACCTGGATACTGCCGTCCGCGGACTGGATAACAGAAGGATAGCTATATTCGAAGTCCTCTCCGGGACCGTATGCCGGAGGTGTTGCTCCCGCCTGCAGGTCCCGTACCCATGACCAAGTTTTGCCATCATTATCCGAGAGCGCTACGGATAAAACTCCGCGGGGAGCCGAGCCAGTTTTCGTTCGCGTAGTCCTTGCCTGGGAGTTATTGAATACGATCACCAGATGGCCGTCTTTGAGCCTTGTAACCTGGATGGAGGAATTGTTGTTTGGGAGGACCGTCTTCACTGGATCGCTCCAATGACAGCCGTCACTCGATTGGCTTTCGTAGATCCAGTCCGCAAAGCGGCTCCGGAAGAACGCAATCAGATTGTGATCGGAAAGCGTCACAATGTTCATTTGAACCAGACCGCCTGAGTTCGGCACATCGCATGTGCTCCAGGTTTGTCCCTGGTCCTTTGAGAGCTTGACCGCCGAGACATTGCCTTCAGCGCCATGCGTGATGCCGCCGCTGTTCATGAAGTAGAAGGGAAAGAGCCACTCATCGTGAAAGATGACGATGTGCTGGCGATCGTACCACCCAGGTTTGGTAAAGAGCTGGCGCGGTTCACTCCAGGTCTGTCCCTGATCCTTCGAGAGGGTCTCATAGATAAGGGTTGTATTTTCATTCAGGCGCTCTTGCGCCGTGTAATAGAGGTGGAGCACTCCATCAGGGGAGAAAAACGGCACCGGATTCTGGTCCGATCTTCCTGGATTGCTCGCTACGATCACCGGCAGAGACCAGGCATTTGCGCCGTGCTTCAGGCGTGACATCGCAATAGAAACGTCGCCGTGGCCTTCTTCCGTGCCCGAAAACCAGAAAAGGAAAAGATCGCCATTTGGCAGTTGCAACAAATTCGAAGCATGATTGCTAGGCCGAATGATCGGCAGGTAGGCCTCGTGAGCCCCTAGCAGCGGTGACGGCCGGACGACTCCGTCCGCTAGTTGAGCCACAGTCTGATTCGCGCCCATGGCCACAGGGGCCACAGCCAACAACGAAAGCATCGATCCGATAACCATCCCTAGCCTGATGCGGCTCCATCGATTTCCCATAATCTCTCCTTTATCGCATTCTCACTGATATTGCGGACCAAGCGAGGTCCGTGTTCTGTGGTTGTTTTTCGACGAAGCGGCTGCGCAGCGATCGGCTGCGCAGCCGGTTGGCAATGTACGCTCCCGTCCCTGGGGACTCTTCGTTCAGAGTCCCCCATCAGCCGTGCATTAAAAAGTCAGCCGGCCGCCGATCTGGACAGTGCGGTTCGTAGCGTCCTGGAAGGTCCCATAATCGTTATCGCTCAGGTTAGTGTCCAGGCTCTCCAGGTGGGGGTGGTTCAGAACACGGAAGGCATTGGCTTGCAACTGGAAGTCGACGCCCTCTATGAGCGGAAACGTCTTGGCGACCCCAAGATCCCACTCCGGATCGGAGA
>JBAUHD010000307.1:0-2076 GCA_049680085.1 Acidobacteriaceae bacterium | reverse complement strand
ACTCCGTGCAGCACCGTGCCGCTGGCGGTCACGTCGCCCGACCGCGTGTGAATCGTCAGCTTGATCACGTTGCCCGCGCCGCCCGAGGCCGGCGTCTTCTTCTCCTCATGAATGCGCAGGCCGCGCTCTTCGGCGACCGACGCCGCGTTGATGCGGTTCACGCCTTCCGCGTGCCCCAGAATCCCCTCAATCGCGCTGTTGCGAATCAGCTCCGTCTTGCCCTCCGCCAACCGCCCGCTGTAGGAGATATGCACGCTCTCAAAGCTGCCTTCCGCGAACTGCGCCAGGAAAGCGCCCAGCCGGTCGGCCAGCGTGATGTACGGCGCAAGCTCCACGTATTCCTCATGCGAAAGCGAAGGAAGGTTGATCGCGTTCTGCACCACTCCCAGCTTCAGATATTCGCGTACCTGCAGCGCGATCTGCACGCCGACCGCCTCCTGCGCCTCCGCGGTCGATCCGGCGATGTGCGGCGTCAGAATTACATTCTCCATCGCGCAAAAAGGCGAGTCCTTCAGCGGTTCTTTCTGGAAAACATCGAGCGCCGCGCCCGCCACCTGGCCGCTCTTGAGCGCCTCGCAGAGCGCCTCTTCCACCACCAGCTCGCCGCGCGCGCAGTTCACAATGCGCACACCCTTCTTCATCGTCGCCAGCGTATTGGCATTGATGATGCCCGTGGTCTGCGGCGTCAGGCCCACGTGAAGCGTGAGGTAGTCGGCGTTGCGAAACAGCTCTTCCGTGCTCACCAGCGTGATGGCGTTCTCGCGCGCGATCGAAGCCGCCACAAACGGATCATGACCGATCACTTCCATGCCGAAGCTGCGCGCCCGCCGCGCCACTTCCAACCCGACGCGCCCCAGCCCCAGCACTCCCAGCTTCTTGCCGCGCAGCTCCACGCCCTGCAGGGATTTCTTCTCCCACTTGGCGTCATGCATCGTGGCGTTCGCCCTGGGGACCTGCCGCGCCAGCGCAATCATCAGGCCCAGCGTCAGCTCCGCCACGGCAATGGCGTTCGCGCCCGGCGTATTCATCACCACAATTCCGCGCCGCGTCGCCGCATCCGCGTCGATGTTGTCCACCCCCACCCCGGCGCGTCCAATCACGCGCAGCTTCGGCGCAGCGGCCATCAGCTTGTCATCCGCCTGCACCGCCGAGCGGACCACCAGCCCATCGGCGTCCGCGATTTCCGCCGCCAGACCGTTCTTGATCTGGTCATGCGTCACAACCTGCCATCCCGGCTCCGCCTGAAACACGGCCAGGGTTGCGGGAGAAACTTTTTCGGCGAGAACGATCTTCATTTTGCTCCTTAGAGAATTTTCTTTTGGCCCCGTCGCAGAATAATCCAGACCCCGTATCCACGAGGCCTTGAATACCATTACCGAGTGGCCAGCGCTTCCTCGGCCGCCGGCTTCTTCGCTCCTGTGTGCTCGGCGTAAACACCTTGCGCCGCGGCCAGGGCCTTTCCAAACTTAAACCCGGGCTGCTTCAGCGACGAAGCCGCGACCTGCTCCAGCGCGCCGATCAGCGCGATGGTGTCCATGTAATCGAAAAGCCCGATATGCGCGATGCGGAAAATCTTTCCCTTCATCTCGCCCTGACCATTCGTCACGATCGCGGCAAAGCGCGTCTTCAGTTCCTTCACAATCACGCCCGAATCCAGCCCCTCCGGCGCGTAGACCGCCGTCGCCGCGGCAGCCGGCGCATCGGGAGCAAACAGTCGCAGCCCCAGCGCCTCCACCGCCGCGCGCGTCATCGATGCGCAGGTCTCCGCGTTGTCCACCAGCACCTTGCGCCCCGTAGCCAGATCGCCTCCGCCCTGCTCGGCAATGAAGTCCAGCGCCGCACCCAGAGCGGCGATCAGCGCCACCGCCGGCGTGTAAGAGGACTCGCCCTTCTGCGCGTTCTTGCGCTCCTTGCGAAGGTCAAAATAGTAGCGCGGGTTCTTCGAAGTGTCCGCCGCCGCCCACGCGCGGTCGCTGAGCGAAAGGTACGCGAGCCCCGGCGGAATCATCACCGCCTTCTGCGATCCGCCGATAATCACGTCCACGCCCCATCCGTCCACGTCCAGGTGCGTAGTGC
>JBAUHD010000306.1:0-2591 GCA_049680085.1 Acidobacteriaceae bacterium | reverse complement strand
ATGACAACGGTGGACGTGGCGTTGGGATGAATGGGTTGCGCTGGGGGAGAAAAGCGCAGGTCCTTCGACTCGTTTCGCTCGCTCAGGATGACAATCGTTGGGGTCAGGATGACTTGCTGACTTGCTTGCGGTTCGAAGGGCGTGCTGGCCGCTTCGTTACTGGCCGCTTCATCGCCGGCAACGGGAAGGCGGGGAAATGAAAGCGGTTGCAATTTGGGCTATGATGCTCCGGGAGGCGCATTGGCATGAAATGGACGGCGGGTTTTCTGGTCCCTTTGGCTGTTTCGCTTGCGGGGATTTCGGCGCAGGCGCAAATCACCGTGACGAAGCCGATTCCCTCAGTGGCGACGATTCGGGTGGATGCCGGCAAGGCGGCGGGGACGGTGATTCCGCGGACGATTTTTGGGAGCTTTCTGGAGCCGATTGGGAACTCGACTTATAACGGTTTGTGGGCGGGGCTGCTGGAAAATCCCAGCCTGGAGGCGGGGATGTGGGATGCTCCGCACGTGGCGGAGATGCTGAAGGCGCATCCCGATCTGGCTCGGGCCTCGCAGCTTGGGCTTCCGCTGCCGTGGGAGCCGCTGACCGCCGGGCAGGGGAACCGGTATGAGCCGGTGTATGGAAATGCGGCGAACTCGTGGCGGTCGCTGGTTGTGATTGGGATTCCGGGGCAGCCGGTGGGGATTCGGCAGGAGATTTATTCGCCGGTCGAGAGGACGCTTTCCTATAAAGGCAGTTTGTATGCGCGGCATATCAGCGGGCCGGCGGGATTGACGGTTTCGCTGCGGATGCGGAACAGCGCGGAGGTTTTGGCGTCGGCGCATATTGATGCGGCGTCGACGGATTGGACGAAGTACAGTTTTACGCTTGAACTTCCGCAGGGCAGGCTGCACCGGCTGGCCCCGGCGGATTTTGCTGTAGAAGTGCAAGGCGAATTGACACGGCGGGGTTCTTCAATATGCTGATGCGGAATCATGAGGTGGTTCCGGTAGCGGACATGACGGGGATCATGGAGTTCGCGGGCATATGGAAGGCGCGGGGGCAGGTGTTTGGGGCTCCGGGGTATTACGTTTTCAAGATGTATGCGACGGCTCATGCGACGAGGCCGGTACGGGTGGAGACGAACGGCGGGAGCTATTCGGTGAAGCGTGGAGTGACGCGGCTGCCGGATATTGAGAATGCTCCTTACCTGGACGTGGTGGCGGCGCTCGACAAGTCGGGCGATAGGCTGACGCTGTTTTGCGTGAACCGGAGTCTGCATACGGATATTCCGGCGGATGTGTCGGTGGATGGATTTGCTTCGACGGGCACAGCGAAGGTGCAGACGCTTGCGGCGGCGTATCTTTCTGAGGGGAATGATGAAGTTGATCCGCATCGAGTGACGCCGGTGGATTCGGTGGACAAGGTGGAGGCGGGGAAGGTGCATCATACCTTTCCTCATGCGAGTGTGACGGTGATCACGCTGGACAGGAGCGCGCAATGAATCGGATGAAATTGTTTTTTGCTGTGGCGGTTTTGGCGCTGATGGCCTCGCCGGTGTTTGGGCAGCAGCGATGGACGGAGGCTGAGGCCAATGCCTGGTATGCGAAACAGCCGCTGCCCATCGGGTCGAATTACATTCCGGACGATGCGATTAATCAGCTTGAGATGTGGCAGGCGGCGACGTTTGATCCGAAAGAGATTGATCGCGAGCTGGGCTGGGCGCAGGGGCTGGGCATGAACACGATGCGGGTGTTTCTGCACGATCTGCTGTGGGAGCAGGACCCGGATGGGTTCAAGCAGCGGATGAATGAGTTTTTGACGATTGCGGCGCGGCATCATATCCGGCCGGTGTTTGTGCTGTTTGATTCGTGCTGGGACCCTTATCCGAAGCTGGGGCCGCAGCATCCTCCGATTCCGGGCGTGCATAACTCGGGGTGGGTGCAGAGTCCGGGCAAGGCGGCGCTGATGGATGCGGCGCAGACTCCGCGGCTGAAGGCGTACGTGCAGGGAGTGGTGGGGGCATTTGCGAATGATCCGCGAGTGCTGGCGTGGGATGTTTGGAACGAGCCGGACAACACAAATGGAGGCGCCTACGGCAAGGAAGAGCCGAACGATAAAGTTGAGTTGGTGCTGAAGCTGCTGCCGCAGGTGTTCGCGTGGGCGCGGGTGGAGCATCCGACGCAGCCGCTGACGAGCGGGGTGTGGCAGGGGGACTGGAGTTCGCTCGATACGATGTCGCCGATGGCGCGGGTGCAAATTACGGAGTCGGATGTGATCAGCTTTCATAGCTACGGTTGGCCGGAGGAGTTTGCGGCGCGGATTCATGATTTGCAGCAGTATCACCGGCCCATCATTTGCACGGAATACATGGCGCGGGGCGTGGGGAGTTTGTTTGATACGATTCTGCCAATTGCGGTGCGGGAGCACGTGGGCGCGATCAACTGGGGATTCGTGAACGGGAAGACGCAGACGAATTTGCCATGGGACTCGTGGCAGCGGCCTTATGTTCTGGAGCAGCCTCCGGTGTGGTTTCACGATATTTTTTATCCGGATGGTAAGCCCTACCGGGAGCGGGAAGTGGAGATCATTCGCAAGGCTACGGGAGTGGA
>JBAUHD010000305.1:0-2314 GCA_049680085.1 Acidobacteriaceae bacterium | reverse complement strand
AGATGGGGATTCTGCCCGAAGCGCTGGTGAATTATCTGGCCCTGCTGGGCTGGGGCGCCGAAGGCGGCACGCGCGAAACATTCACCGAGGAGGAGCTGACGCGCGAGTTCAAGCTGGAGCGGGTGACAGCTTCTCCGGCGGTGTTTGACTGGGCCAAGCTGCACTGGCTGAACCGGCACTACATGAAGCAGGCGGAGCCCGCGAGGCTGGCGGACTTGGCGTGGCCTTATTTTGAGAAAGACGGATGGCTGCCGCGGCGCGATAGCGCTTCGTCTGCGATGCTGGCGTGGTTGGAGTCGCTGATCGCGGTGTTTCTGCCCGCACTGGACCAGCTCGATCAGTTGCCGGCGAAGTCCCGGTTTATCTTCCAATTCGATCCCGAATCCGCGCGCGCGGACGAGGAGAACGCAACCATTCTCAGTTCAGAAAAATCCGAAAAAGTTCTGGCCGCGTTTGCCGAGCGTGTGGGCGGCGTTGCAAGCGGCAGTGCGACTCCCGAGCAGTTCAAAACGTGGATGAACGAGATCAAGATCGAGACTGGCGCGAAGGGCAAGGACCTGTTCCACCCGGTGCGAATCGTCCTGACTGGCGCACACTCCGGCCCGGAGTTTGACAAGCTGATCCCGGTGATCGAGACAGGCAGCCGGCTGGATTTGCCCACGCACGTGCTGAGCCTGCGCGAACGAACCGAGAAATTCCTGCGCGCGTAATGGCTATGATTGATTTCACCTTCGCGCATGAGTGGTCGGCGGAGATTCTGCCAGAGCGACCCTATAAGTTGCCTCGTCGATGGTTCTTCTATCCGCGTTATGCGGAGGAAGTGGAGCGCGGCGCGTTGGAGGTGATGGTTCGTCCCGCGGATTCCGCCGAGCCCTTTCTGGGCACCTTCGCGCTGGGGTTTTCTGATCCGCTCGCGCCTTCGGGCCTCTGGAGCTGCCCCGACCCGCGCTGGCTTTGCGCGGTTGCGGGCGGATATGCGTTTCTAGTGAACACAACCCAGCCGGAAGAGTTCGTGCAGGTGGAGTATCGTCCGGTGCTGGAGGTTCGTGCGCTGCGGGAGCAGGGATTGCTGCTGTTTGCCGGACACCATGCGCTTGCGGCGTGGGGCCCTCGCGGCAAAGCGTGGGAAACAGCGCGGCTTTCGTCCGAGGGCGTGCAGATTTCCAGCATCGATGGCCGGTGGCTGCGCGGAATCGGCTGGGACATGATGACGGATCGCGATGTTCCGTTTACCGTGGACCTGGAAACGGGCGGGCACACACTCGAACCCAGTTAGCTGGCTTTCCTGCGCCGCTTCGGCTCGATGGCCTTCTTCAGCGTCTCGTCGATGCGGGTCTGCCAGCCTCGTCCTGAAGATTTGAAGTGGGCGAGAACTTCAGGCGAGAGGCGCAGCGAAACCTGCTTCTTGACCGGAGCCTTTTGCGGGCCGCGATGATTGGGGCGGGTGATGGTCGCCTGAGCCCAGTATGCCTCGACCGCCGCATCGTCGTTGGGATCGTAGGGGCCGTCTTCGGGGTCGTAGGGGATGGGTTCATCCGATTCATACGCTTTTCTAACGCGATCCCAGTCAGTCAAGCTCTGCGCGGTTTTTTTCATAAAGCTTCCTTTCCCGGCGCGATGCGATACGGAAAGAAATTGCGCGAATCGCACCGCCGCGATGTGCATAGACAAAGGCGAGGATCATACCCACTTCCTCGACCATTGCCAGATCCATTTGCCTCTCCTCGCCACCGCGAAAAGAGGGAATTGTGATTTTCTCCGGATGGTCAAGAACCCAACCAGCGTCGGCAAAATCCAAATCATGCTTTGCAAGATTGATCTGCCGCTTCTTCTCGTCCCAAACGATCACAGATTTGATTGTAGCTACAATCTACTTGCGGAGCAAGCGCTATTCAGCAATCGAATAAAAGCTCAAAACCGAATCTCCCTGCTTGAGCGTTCGATAACGGCGAAGCTCGTTGCAGGCGTCAGTTGGGTCGAGTTTCTTAAGGTGTTCGGCTATTACGATGGCTCCAGGCGCTAGGAGCCCGCGGCATTCCAAGCCGAGAAGACTCAGCGTAGCGTCATACTCGCTGGCGTCGGCATACGGCGGATCGAGGAAGACAAGGTTCACGACCCGTCCCATTGCAGCGAGCCGCTTCAGCGCCGCGACGACGGAGCGGGCTTCGAGCGCGTAGCCTCCGCGGATTTTGAGTGACGACAGATTGGCGCGGAGGGCGCGCAGCGCTGGTTCGGCGTTCTCCACGAAAATAGTTTCGCGCGCGCCCCGGCTCAGCGCCTCAATGCCCACGGCTCCCGAGCCCGCGTAAAGATC
>JBAUHD010000304.1:0-1986 GCA_049680085.1 Acidobacteriaceae bacterium | reverse complement strand
TCGGTGAAGTTCAGTCCATTGCGCGCCGTGCGGCCCACGCCGTCATACGGGACCCAGCGGATGAGGGAAGTGTCAACCCCGCCCTGGAGGATGAAGTCCTCGACGAGGCGGCCAACCGCATTGTCGGCGAAGGCCGTCGCAATCGCTGTGCGCAGCCCAAAGCAGCGCCGCAGCCCGCGCGCCACGTTGTATTCGCCGCCGCCCTCCCATGCGGTGAATTGGCGTGCCGTGTGGACGCGGCCTCCGCCAGGATCGAGCCTTAGCATCACCTCGCCCAGGCTCACGCTGTCCCAGCGGCAGGCTTCAGATTTCACGTGGATCGAATTCATGCGCCTTTCTCTCTCCCGAACTGCTTTGCCATACGAGTCTCAGGCTCGCTTGATCATCGCGTTCCGCATCGTGGTACGCTCATTCCTCATCATGGGATACAGTGGGTTATTCTGATTGCACGGACGCGCCTCTGTCAAGGGCGGTCCACGACTCTTTCACAGGTGTGGTAAGCTTCGCATGATGAAAAGCGCGGTCAAAGGTCCGAAGAAGCCCGCCTATAAAGTGCAGGTGCTCGACCGCGCCATCAATATCCTTGAGTTCGTCGCGCGCCAGGGCGGCGGAGAGGCGGGCCTCCCCGAGCTATCCGCCGCCATGAAGCTGCACAAGACGACCACCCATCGCATCGCGCACGTGCTTGAAAGCCGCGGCCTGCTGCGCCGCGCTCCCGACTCCAATCGTTACCGCCTGGGGCTCCACCTTTATGATCTCGGCTGCCATGCGCTCGACAACGTGAATATCCGCGACGAGGCCCGCCCCATCATGACCCGCGTCGCGTTCGAGGTCGGCGAAACCGTGCATCTGGCCGTGCTCGACCGCGCCGAGGTCCTCTATATCGAGCGCATCGAGGCGCAGCGCTCGCTGACCATGGGGTCGAAGCTTGGCGCGCGCAATCCGGTTTATTGCACGGCACTGGGAAAGGCCATCCTGGCGTTTTCTCCAGAGGCGGAAATCGACCAGGCGCTTGCCGGCTGCCGTATGCAGGCGCGCACGAAAAACACCATTACCAGCGTACTCTCGTTCAGGCGCGAACTGGAGCGCATCCGCGACCGTGGCTACTCGATTGATGACGAGGAGATCGAAGACGGCATACGCTGCATTTCGGCGCCTGTGCTGAATCCCGCGGACCGCGCCGTCGCCGCGATCAGTATTTCCGGCCCTTCTTCGCGGGTGACTCCGGATCGTTTTCAGATCATCGGAAAGACGGTGATGAAGGCGGCGGAGGAACTCTCCACCCACATCGGGCGTCCGGCTCCTCCCTCCCGGTCCGGAAGCCGCAAGCGATAGAGCGGTTCACATCGCGAACCCAGAACCAGGATACTGATTCATCCTCCGTTCCCCACTTGTTTCCGGCGGTTTTGTGCAGGGCAACCGCGCGTCCCGCATAGAGGGACGACGTAGCACAATCGTATTGACACCGCTCACCCCGATTGAAAGAATCGCGTTCGGAAGCCAAGGAAGAAACACTCAATGGCTCCGGCAGGGTTGAAGCAAAAAAAGAACACGGCCGTCGAATCAAACCCAGACGGCTTTGCCTCAGGCCCGCCATATATCTGCTGTTTGTAATTCTGGAGGGTCAACCCATGTCAAAGTTTCTTCGCTATGTCTGCTGCATCGCCGCGCTCTTTGCATTGATATTTGCAGTTTCGCCGATAGCCTTCGGCCAGGTTTCGACGGCGACAGCCTTCGGCGATGTGACCGACTCGACGGGCGCGGAAATTCCCGGCGCGACTCTCGTCTTCACGCAAACGCAGACCAACTTCACCCGCGCCACCGCCACAAACGGGCAGGGCCAATATCACGCGGCCTTTCTGCCTGTCGGCCCCTACACCGTCAGGGTGAGCGCCAAAGGGTTTCAGGAAATGGTGCAGAGCGGTGTCGTGTTGACCGTCACCCAACAGGCCGCGCTCAGCTTCACCTTGAAGGCGGGCGGCGAAA
>JBAUHD010000303.1:0-1594 GCA_049680085.1 Acidobacteriaceae bacterium | reverse complement strand
TCGTCGAGTCCCTCAAGGTCATCACCCGCAAAGGCTCAACGCGCATCGCCAAATTCGCCTTCGAGTACGCGCGCAAACATAATCGAAAGAAAATCCACGCCATCCACAAAGCCAACATCATGAAGATGTCCGACGGCCTCTTCCTCAAGTGCGCGCGAGAAATCTCCAAAGGCTTCCCGGACATCACCTACGGCGAGCACATCATTGACAACACCTGCATGCAGCTGGTCATGAACCCTTACCAGTACGACATGCTGCTGCTCGAAAACCTCTACGGCGACATCGTAAGCGACCTATGCGCGGCCTTCGTCGGCGGCCTCGGCCTCGTGCCCGGAGCCAACATCGGCGACGACGCCGCCATCTTCGAAGCCGTCCACGGCTCCGCCCCCGACATCGCCGGCAAAGACATCGCCAACCCCACGGCCCTGCTGCAATCCGCCGTCCTCATGCTGCACCACATCGACGAAAGCGAAGCAGCGAACCGCCTGCAAACGGCCATCGAAACCGTCTATACCGAAGGAAAAACGCTCACCCGCGACGTAGGCGGCACCACCGGAACAAGAGCTTTCGCCGACGCCATCATCGCCGCGCTCGAATCGCCCGTCGCCGCAGCGCACTAGAACTGCTTGAAGGGGGCGGGCTTCAGCCCGTCCATAAAACTGATCTTTGGATCGGGGCTTTAGCCCCTGAGGGATATTGTCAGCGAATGAAAACTCTCACAAAAACTCTCACCCTCGCCCTCTGCGCCCTGCTGCTCACCGCCGCGGGCTGCAAAAAGTCCTCCACCGGCTCGTCCAGCGCGATCCAGCCGCAAAAAAACTACACCACCATCGACTGGGCCAACTCCGGAACCATCTCCGGAACCATCCACTTCACCGGCAAGGCTCCCAAGCGCATTCCCATTGACATGGGCCAGGACCCCGTATGCAGCCTCGCCCCCGCCAACCTCACTGAACAATACGTCGTCGACAACGGCGGCCTCGAAAACGTCTTCGTCGCCATCAAGTCCGGCCTCGGAGACAAAGCCTACGCCTCGCCCTCCAAGCCCGTCGTTATGGACCAGAAGGGCTGCCGCTACGTCCCCCACGTCATCGGAGTCATGGCCGGCCAGCCCATCCAGTTCACCAACAGCGACAACACCATGCACAACGTCCACATGATTCCGACGCTCAGCACCAACCAGGCCGTGGACGTGTCCGAAGCCCCCAACAGCCCCGGTGAAACCCGCACCCTCTCCACGCCCGAGCTCATGATTCCCGTCCGCTGCAACAACCACCCGTGGATGGAAGCCTTCGTCAACGTCACCGACAATCCGTTCTACGCCGTCTCCGCCGACGCCGGCCACTTCACCATCAAGGGCGTGCCCCCCGGAACCTACACCATCCTTACCGACCACGAAATCCTCGGCGAAAAGACCACCACCGTAACGGTCACGCCGCACCAGACCACAACAGTGGACGTAACCTACCAAATGCCCGAAGGACAGAAATAACCATGCGGCAAAATTCCAGATGGATAAGCCAGCGGGAAATTCAGGCTTGAACCGGTTTTTTATCAGGCGTAAATCGGTCTTTATCTGGCTTACTTGAATCGG
>JBAUHD010000302.1:0-2203 GCA_049680085.1 Acidobacteriaceae bacterium | reverse complement strand
AGCGGCATCGACGCCCCCCGCGACCTGCTGCTCGCCGAGGGCAAAGTCGCCGCCGTCGATGCGCCCGGAAAGATCAAGCCCGGCGACGCCGAAATCCTCGACGCCAGGGGCCTCATCGTCGCGCCGGGCCTCGTCGATATCCACGTTCACCTCCGCGAGCCCGGCCAGGGCTACAAGGAGACCATCGCCTCCGGGACCGCCGCCGCTGCCGCCGGAGGCTTCACCTCCGTCTGCGCCATGCCCAACACCATCCCGGTGAACGACTCGCCCGAAATCACCCGCTGGATGCTCGCGCCCGAGCGCAACGCTGCCATTCGCGTTTTCCCGATTGGCGCAGCCACCCGCGGATCGATGGGCGAAGCCCTCACCGAATACGGCTCGCTGCGCGCCGCCGGAGCCGTCGCCGTCACTGATGACGGCAAACCCATCCTCGGCGACCGCATCATGCGCGAGGCCCTGCTCGCCGCCGCCCGCGCCGGCCTGCCCGTCATTCAGCACGCCGAAGACACGCGCCTCACCGGAGGCTGCTCCATGAACGCCGGTCCGGTGGCCTTTCGCCTCGGGCTGCGCGGCATGATCATCGAAGCCGAGTCCGGTCTGGTCGAGCGCGATATCCGTCTGCTCGGCGAAATCAACGACGCGCGCGCTCACCTGCACGTCGCGCATCTCTCCACCAAAGCCGCGCTGGACGCCGTCCGCAAGGCCCGCCGCAACGGACTCAAAGTGACCTGCGAGGTAGCCCCCCACCATTTTGTCCTCAACGACGAAGCCGTAGGCGACTACGACACGCACGCCAAAATGAATCCGCCGCTCCGCGCCGAGGCCGACCGCGCGGCCATGATCGCCGGCATCCTCGACGGCTCCGTCGACGCCATCGCCACCGACCACGCGCCCCACGCCGTGCATGAAAAGCAGCAGGAATTCGAGCGCGCTCCCAACGGCATCACCGGCCTCGAATCCGCGCTCGGCTTAGCCATTGCGGTGCTGCACGCGAAACACAAAATGCCGCTCGCCCGCGTCATCGCGTTGCTCAGCGCACAACCCGCCGCCGTGCTCGGCCTCAAAGGACGCGGCACCCTGGCCGTGGGCGCATTCGCTGACGTGACCCTCTTCGACCCGGCAAAAAAATGGGTCTTCCGCGCCGCCGAATCCAGGTCGAAATCCCGCAACACGCCGTTCGACGGATGGACGCTTCAGGGAAAAGTCCTGACCACCATCAGCGAGGGACGGATCGTTTTTTCTTACGGGAAGTAGCGATTGATTTACAGTCCGAGGCTGATCTTCAGCGCCCGATCAATCTCCGCCATGGTCTCGGGCAGCAGTGTTCCGTAAATCCGCCGAAAGCGGCGTTGGTCCACCGTCCGAATCTGGTCACAGAGCACATAGCTGTTTTTTCTTGCGCCGCCGTCTCCCTTCGCAACCAGCACATAAATGGGAGATGCCTTGCGGATATGCGCGGCATCTGTCAAAGGAACAACGATGGTTGTAGAAGAAAACCGGTTGCCCACATCGTTCTGCACAACCACGCAGGGCCGGGACCGCCCCTGCTCGTGGCCCACCACCGGATCAAGGCCAACCTCGATCACCATGCCACGCGACGGATGGCCGGTCATCAGAAGCCTTCCCCGTCCACGTGGGCGAACTCTTCCGTAAGCTCCAGATTGAGTGCGGCGTTCGCAGCATAGGCCTCGGCCAGTTCCGCTTCCAGTCGCTCCTTTTCCATGCTGTCCAAAAGCCGCTCCACTGCTGTGCGAACCAGCTCGCTGCGGCTGGTGTCGATCTCCGCTGCCGCTTCATCGGCTCGCCTCAACAGTGTCGAAGGAAATTCCAGAAGAACGCGCTCCCGCGTTGGACGATGGAGGCCCTTGTCTCGGTGCTGGCGCGAGGCATGGGGAACCGTGCGGCTCTTTGCATTGGATGCCATATATATGAATATATATCACAATCCATATACAAGGCGAACCACCTGCCATTGCGGCCTCTCATCTGACGGGTTCACCGCGCCTGTGTAGCGCGCGACGGGCGGCTCCTATCGAACTTCAATCACCGCCAGGCCCATGGATGGAAGCGTCAGCCTCAGTTGGCCGCCATCGAGCCGCCCCAGTTCCGGCGGCCCGATCTGTGACGCTTTCTTCAACGCGGCAATCTGCGCCACCGTCGGATAGCGCGGCGAGCCCATCCGCTTCCACGCCGCCAGCGTGTC
>JBAUHD010000301.1:0-4774 GCA_049680085.1 Acidobacteriaceae bacterium | reverse complement strand
TCTGCTGCTTGTACCGGCGCGGGCGCCGCGGGGCGCGGACGCGCGGCTGCCTCTTCCTGCTCCTTCTTTTGCAGGATGGCCTTCAGCACATCGCCGGGTTTCGAGACTTTCGACAGATCAATCTTGGGTTTCGGCGCGGATTCCCCACGCGCAGCGCCCGAGGCTCCGCCTCTACCGCGCTGCAGTTGCGTGCGCACACGCTCGGCTTCGTCTTCTTCCAGCGAACTGGAGTGCGTTTTCTTCTCGGTGACTCCCGCAGCTTCGAGAACATCAAGAATCGCCCTGCTCTTGACTTCCAGTTCACGCGCCAAATCGTTGATTCGAACTTTACTCATCCGCCCCTTTGTAACTGCTTCCTGACCGTTAGCTGCCCATTGCAAACTCCTGGCAGTAGATTCTGACACTCTTCTTATTATGGCTCGAAACTGGCCGCTTTGCGCGGCTTATCGCGTGACCCTTTGGTTTCGAGCGGCGCATTTTATGCGCCCCCCTCCGGTTTGCGGTCGCTCTCTTCGCCCAGTTCGGCGGTGGACGCAACCTCCTGGTCGAGCACGGCGTTTTCCTCCAGCTTTTCGCTGGTGTCCTGCCGCCCGGGAACCACCGGCTCCGCGCCCTCGTCCTCAATCGCCGGCCCGGACTCGGTCGCTTCCTCGATCTGCTCTTCCGCCACCTCGTCGTTCACCAGCCCGCTTCCGTCTTCCGCCGGAGCCTCCGCCCCTTCCTGCGTCAGATCCAGCTTCAGCGCGTCCTCTTCCTCGCCCAGGCTCGCCTCCGATTTGGCTTCGTTGGCAGCGGCTTCGTCGACGGCGGACGCGGGGCGCTCTTCGCCCGGCTCGTACTGGCCGAAATAATGGCGAACCGCGACGCTGATCTTCTCCAGCGTCTTTTCACCGATGCCCGGAATCTCCTCGATCTGCTCCGGCGTCATGTCCGCCAGAGCCTCGACCGTGGTAATGCCCGCCGTGACCAGCTTCTGGATCACGCTCTCGCCCAGTTCGCCCACTTGCTCAATCGGCGTGCTGGCCGCGCCGCCAAAGCCCTGCATCTGCTGCTCGACTTCCTGCCGCTTCTCCTCTTCGCTCTTGATGTCGATCTTCCAGCCCAGAAGCTTGGCCGCCAGCCGCACGTTCTGTCCCTTTTTGCCGATCGCCAGCGAGAGCTGCGTGTCATCCACGATCACCTCAAGCTGCTTTTCGGCCAGATCGAGGATACTCACACGGCTGACCTTGGCCGGCTGCAACGCCTTCTCGGCGAAGGTTGTGATCTCTTCGCTGAATTCGATGATGTCGATCTTTTCCCCGCGCAACTCGCGGATAATCGACTGCACCCGCATCCCCTTCATGCCCACGCACGCGCCCACCGGGTCCACGTCCTTGTCGCGAGACATCACCGCGATCTTGGTCCGCTCGCCGGCCTCGCGGGCAATGGCCCGAATCGTCACCGTGCTGTCATAAATCTCCGGCACCTCGCTCTGGAACAGGTTCTGCACCAGCTCCGGCGAGGCCCGCGAAACGATCACCTGGGGCCCCTTGGCGGCGCGGTCCACCCGCAGCAGCACCACCCGCACCCGCTCGCCGACGGCGAACTGCTCCAGCCGCGACTGCTCGCGCCGAGGCATCCGCGCCTCAGCCTTGCCCAGGTCAAAAATCACATCCTGCGGCTCGGTGCGCTTCACCGTCGCGTTCAGCACCTCGCCCACGCGATGGTTGTACTCCTTGAAAACCGTGTCCCGCTCGGCCTCGCGGACCTTCTGGAAGATGACCTGCTTGGCCATCTGCGCGGCGATGCGGCCCAGCACGTCGGTCGGCTTGTAGTAGCGGATCTCCCCGCCAACCTCGACCTCCGGCGCCAGCTCGCGGGCTTCGTCCAGTGCGATCTGGTTCACCGGGTCTTCAATCTGCTCCGGCGTCTCCACCACTGTCTTGTACACATACGCGCGAATCTCGCCGGATTCCTTGTCCAGCTCGGCGCGCATATTCTCCTGCGTCTTGTAATACTTGCGCGTGGCCAGGGCGATGGCGTCCTCCACGGCTCCCACAACAATTTCGGGCTCAATGCCCTTATCGCGGCTCAACAATTCAATCGTCTGATAAAGCGGGCTTGCCATAGTTTTCTCTCAAGTCACTCGTCCGGCGTCGGGCCGGGGGTTCAAAATTTTAGAATTCGGGAACCAGGCTGGCTTTTTCAATATTGCCGAGTGCGATCTCCACCTGCTCCTGACTCTTCTCCTGGCCGGCTTTCGCCGCCTTTTTCCTGCTGCCCTTCTGCCTCAGCTCGCTGGGGTCGAGCCGGATCGTCTGGGCGTCCACCTGTGTGAGCCTTCCCTGCCAGTGCCGGTTGCCTGCCACCGCCTCAAAGGTCTGCACCTTCACCAGGCTGCCGATGAACCGCTCAAAGTCGGCCTCCGTCCGCAGCTTCCGGTCCAATCCCGGCGAGGAAACCTCAAGCGTGTACTCCGCTCCCGGAATCAGATCCTCCACATCCAGCAGCGTTCCAAAATCGCGGCTGAAGGCCGTGCAGTCGTCGTGCGTTACGCCGGAAAGCTGTTCCGCCGCCACGCCCCCCGCAGCCTCTCCGGACTCCGCCGCCAGCCGGGCGCGCTGCTCGGCGTTCTTCTCGATATACGCGCAAAGCGCTCTCGGTTTCGCCCCCGCGCGGAATTCAACCTCCACCACATCCAGCCCGTGCGAGGCGGCCACGCGCTGCGCGGCGGTACGAATTTGATCCAGGTTCAAAGCCATGGCCGATTGCTGCGAACTGTCCTTCGTTTTGCAGCCGAGCCAGCTGAGATTCCCAAAATCGCGCCCAAATAAAAAGTGGGCGCTAAGCAGTTCTCCTGTTGCCGCCAGCTCAACGCCCTAATCTCAAGCTGATCTTTCCTTAAGAAAAACCAGCCCTGCGGGATGCTGGAAACGCCGCGAAAACAGGAGAACTGCTTCTTGCCCACTCATCTCTCCGAGACCGCCGGTCACCCACGGCCAGCCCGGATAAACTCGTCTGCACTTTCAGAATACCCCGCTTTTGACGGAATTTCAACTTCGCGGCCTGGTGGAGTGCTCTATGCGTGCGGGCGTATGATGCGTTGTCAATTTCGAGCGGGAAAGTAAGGCGTCGAAATTTTCAGGAGGGAAATTATGGGATTTCTTGAGGAAGCTGCTGGAGCCGTAGTCGCTTTGGAAGGGGCAAAAAAACTGGACCCCAATGCAGGAATCATGACTGAAGGAATTGCAGCCATCGCCGGGTTCGAAGGCGTAAAAAAGGTCACGGAGCATTTTGAGGAAAAGAACCAGGAAGCTCAGGATTCAGCCCAGGATTCCGACCAGCAGAGCTGAAGGCTCGATTGGATCGCGCTCATCACATCTTGAGACCGGGCAGGAGTGTCTTTGCTGCGATCAGAATTCACCGGTCGCAGCAAAGACCGAGAATACCTGGCCCTGGGTAAGTACTTGTCCTCGGATAACACCTTGAAGGCCTTCCAATCAGCCGCGCTCGCAGTCCTCGCAGCCGCCCTTGCCCTTACCGGCTGCCGGAACACGCGGCCTTCCACGCAATCGCCCAGCCGGCAGTCGTATCGCGCACAAGCGGCGTCCGCGGCGCAGCAGAGCTTCGACTATTACCTGCTGAACCTTTCCTGGTCGCCTGAGTTCTGCTACTCGCACCCCAAGGCCGTCGAGTGCTCCGAGCACGCGTCCTTCGTTCTCCACGGTCTTTGGCCCCAGAAGACCAGCGGAGGCTATCCCGAGAACTGCTCCGAAGCGCCGGGTCCGCGCAATCCCGCGCAGTACTCCGACCTCTATCCCGATCCCAGCCTGCTCCGCCATGAGTGGCGCACGCACGGTACCTGCTCCGGCCTCACGCCCGACGCATTCTTCTCAGTTGCCCGCAAAGCCGTTCACTCGGTCACAGTTCCTGCAGAACTCGCATCGCTCGATCACCAGGTGTCAATGCCGCCCCAGGACATCGTCCATCTCTTCACCCGCGCCAACCCCTCGATTCCGGCCGGCAGCCTGGCCATAAGTTGCGGCAACAACTATCTCACTGCGGTCGAAGTCTGCCTGAGCAAATCGCTCCAGCCGATTGCGTGCGGCCCCATCCGCTCCTGCCGCGCCAATACGGTCCGCATCCCTCCCCCGCGATGAAGACATAGAGCTACCTTTGCGCCCAATTACAGCCCAAACCCCGTTTGGCTCTACAATAGCCAAATAGCCACCGCGCCGAATGGAACATCTTCTCTTCGCCAGCCGCGGGGCATCCGTCACTTATGATTGAATATCCTGTCCCCGAAGCTCTCACCTTTGATGATGTGCTGCTGATTCCCGCCTATAGCGATGTGGTCCCGGCACAGGTAAGCACGCAGACCCGCCTGACCCAAAAAATTCTACTCAACACGCCGCTCCTTAGCGCGGCCATGGACACTGTGACCGAGTCGCGTCTGGCCATCGCCATGGCCCAGCAGGGCGGCCTGGGCATTATCCACCGCAACCTGAACATCGAGCAGCAGGCCGGCGAAGTGGACAAGGTAAAGCGCTCTGAAAGCGGAATGATCGTCGATCCCGTCACTATGACGCCCGATCAGCTCATCTCCGACGCCCTCGAAGTCATGCGCCGCTACAAAATTTCCGGAGTCCCCGTCACCAAGAACAAAAAGCTCGTCGGCATCCTCACCAACCGCGACCTGCGCTTTGAAACCCGCACTGACATCCCCATTCGCGACGTGATGACCAAAGAAAACCTCATCACCGTGCCCGTCGGCACCACGCTCGAAGATGCGGAG
>JBAUHD010000300.1:0-4253 GCA_049680085.1 Acidobacteriaceae bacterium | reverse complement strand
CAGTCGTAAAATCGTCAGAAGACCGGCAGGGGTGCTTTATGAGCCAGCTTTGGTATTTGGTGTGGTTTGTTGTGGGCTTCGGCGCGGCGGTTCCGCTGACGTATTTGTGGACGGTGCACCGCAAGCGGCTGAATGCGTTTGACCAGACGCTGCGGGCGGAAAGGGCTGAAGCCCGCCAACAGGGCAAAGACGATGCGATGCGCGGATTCAGCTTTGAGCGGCTGGAGAGCACGGCTCGCCGTGGAATCATTTGGAAGAGCACGTCGCGGGTCGTGTCGGAGCGCCTACTGATGAACGGAATCCCCATCACTCCCTTTTACGAATATTCTGTGCAAATTGACGAAACCCTGGACCCGAAGGAGCTAGGGCACGTGGCGGACGCGGTGCGCATGAGCATGGGGCTGCCGGCGCTGACAGATCTGGGGTTAAAGGCGCTGCCGAAAAAAGTCGCGAAGGAACTCGTTTAGAATTTGAGCAGCCCATCTCAACGGAAACCCAACAGTGCCCGCTACCATTACGACCTCTGCCCCTCTCGCCAAAGCCGCGCCGCTGACCTTTCAGGAACTGCTGTTTCGATTGCAGACCTTCTGGGCCGAGCGCGGCTGCGTGCTGCAACAGCCCTATGATGTGGAAGTGGGCGCCGGAACCATGTCTCCCGATACGTTTTTGCGCGTGCTGGGGCCGAAGCCGGTCGCGATCGCCTACGCGCAGCCTTCGCGGCGTCCGGCGGACGGGCGCTACGGCGAGAACCCCAACCGGCTCTACAAGCACACGCAATTTCAGGTGATTCTGAAACCGCCGCCATCGGATATTCAGGAGGTTTATCTCGCCTCGCTCGAAGCCATTGGCATCAACCTTGCCGAGCACGACATCAAGTTTGAAGAAGACAACTGGGAGTCGCCGACGCTGGGCGCGTGGGGCATCGGCTGGCAGGTGATGCTGGATGGGCTGGAGGTTACGCAGTTCACGTATTTTCAGCAGTGCGGCGGCATCGACCTGGACCCCATCAGCGGCGAAATTACGTATGGGCTGGAGCGCATTGCGGCGTTTCTGCAGGATGTGGATTCGATCTACGACATTGTGTGGGCACGCGATCCGAAGACCGGAAACCCCGTAACTTATGGCGAGATTCGGTTCGAAGAGGAGCTTCAATTTTCCGTTTACAACTTTGAGGCGGCCGACGTTGAGAAGCTGTGGGAGCATCTGCGGCTTTATGAAGCCGAATGCCAGGCGCTGCTCGGGAGCTATCGCGATAGCTTTTCTGCCGAGGCCGAGAAACAGGCCGGGCGGCACGAGAAGATTCATGACCGGCTGGTGCACGACAACGGCGCAACTCCGGCGGCGGAAGATGTTCGCGCGCAACAGCGGCGGTTTCCCGTGCTGGGAGCCTACGACCTCTGCCTGAAATGCTCGCACCTGTTCAACCTGCTCGATGCGCGCGGCGCGATTTCCGTGACGGAGCGGGTGGGGGTGATTGCCCGCATTCGCGCGCTTGCGGTGGGCGTGGCCAAAGCGTACGCTGCACAGCGGGTCACGTCGCAGCGGAATACTGAAGAATAGATTTCCGAAATTTTGCCTGAAAGATTTTTATGCCCGATTTTTTGCTTGAGGTAGGACTGGAAGAGGTTCCCGCGCGCATGATCGCCGCGGCGCAGGCGGAGCTTGCGCGGCGCGTGGAAGAGTTGCTGGCGCGCGAGCGGCTGCTGGGCGCGGACCATGAGGTCCACAGCTATTCGACGCCGCGACGGCTGGCCGTGCTGGTGAAGGGCGTTGCCGCAGCGCAGGCGGAAATGGAAGAGCAGCTTACCGGGCCGTCGTGGAAGGTCGCGTTCAAAGATGGAGAGCCCGCGCCGGCGGCGCACGCCTTCGCGAAAAAAGCCGGAGTGGACGTGAGCGCGCTGGCGAAGGTCACGACGCCGAAGGGCGAGTACGTGGCGGCGACGGCGCACCGCAAAGGCCGCGCGGCGGCGGAGATTCTGGCCGAGCAGTTGCCGAAAGAGCTTGCTGCGCTCTACTGGCCAAAAAATATGTACTGGCGCGCGGGCAAGCCGGAGCGGTTCGTTCGCCCGGTGAAGTGGCTGCTGGCGCTGCTGGACCACGCGATTGTTCCGGTGGAGTTTGCCGGAGTTCATGCCGCGAACCTGACGTATGGGCATCGCATTCTTCACGGCGTCGCCCCTCTCACGATCGAGCACGCCGGGGATTATCTCGGCGCGCTTGAGGCCGCGCACGTCACGGCGGACGTGGAGTTGCGGCGGCATCGGATTCGCAAGGGCCTGGACGCGGCGACGCGGTCGGTTCCCGGCGCGCGCTGGCGCGAGGACGAGGCGTTGGTCGATACGGTGACCCACCTGACCGAGTGGCCCACCGTGCTGCTGGGCGGCTTTGAGGCGGATTATCTGTCGCTGCCGGAAGAAGTGCTGGTGACAGTGATGCGCGACCATCAGAAGTATTTTGCCGTGGAGGACGCGCAGGGCAAGCTGGCTCCTTATTTCCTGACGGTGCTGAACACGCAGCCCGCTGAACGCGCGGACGAAATCATTCGCCACGGCAACGAGCGCGTGCTGCGGGCGCGATTTAACGACGCCCGCTTTTTCTGGAATTTCGATCAGAGGATTCCGCTTGAGAACCGCGTGGAAATGCTGAAGTCGGTGACGTTCCAGAAGGAGTTGGGGAGTTACTGGGACAAGACGGAAGCGAATTTGAATTCGATTAGGGCGCTTGCGTCGACACTTTCAGGGGTTCAATTTGATTACCCCGCTTTAGAGGCCGCCGCAAGGCTCGCAAAAACCGATCTGACCTCGGAACTTGTGAAGGAATTCACAGAGCTTCAAGGAGTTGTTGGCGGCCTTTATGCGAGACATCAAGGGTTGGGAGACGCTGTAGCGTCGGCCATCTATTGGCAATATCAACCCGCTTCTTTCAACGATCCGATTCCACCAACGAGGGAAGGTCAGATTTTAGGGATTGCCGATCGCATGAACACAATTGTCTCAATGTTCTCGATTGGATTGGAGCCTACAGGCTCAAAAGACCCGTTTGCGCTGCGCCGGGCCGGTAATGCAGTAGTCAAGATACTCGCAGAATCGGAATTACCTCTGAAAATTCAGGATCTCGAATTTTTCATCTCTGTATTTCTGCCAAAGCCAATCGTGCCTATGGATTTGACAATTAGCCAATTCTTGGAAGAGCGAGTTGAGTTCTATCTTCAAGAAGCTAAGAGGATTCCCTATGATGTCGTAAGAGCCGTCCTAACAGCAACAAAGCAAGAAGACTCCTTCGAATTTGCTGGTATTAGTGTGGTGCCCCAATTTTTTGCTGGCAGCGTTTCCGATGCCGTTGATCGAGCCAGGGCTCTGACGGATATGCGTGATTCGGATGATTTTCTGTCCGTCTGCGCAGCATTCAAAAGGATGAAAAATATTCTCAAGCAGGCAAAGGAAAAGGGCGAAGCCTTGACAGACCGAGTTCTGACCGGCCGCTTTAGCGACATGGCCGAAAGTGAATTAGAGAAGCGGTCGGGGCTAGTGAAAGATGAGGTAGAAAAGCTCAGCAAGGGGCACAGATATAGGGAAGCGCTGGAGCAGATCGCCACACTACGCCCGCATGTCGATCTATTCTTTGACAAGGTAATGGTGATGGTAGACGACCCAGCCGTGCGACAAAACAGACTGGCATTGATCGCGATGGTTCTCGGTAGCTTTTCCTCCATCGCCGATTTTTCGGAGATTGTGACGGGCTGAGGAGCGGTATGATACTTTCATACCGGACGAGAATTCACTCCAGGAACACGAAAATGGCAACGACTCAAAAGCGAACCTTCAGCTTGCCAGCGGCGCAGTCGAAATACATCGACAAGCTCGTGAAATCCGGCGGTTATGCCTCCGGCAGCGAGGTGGTGCGGGCGGGCTTGCGCGCACTGAAGGAGCGCGACGCCGCGATGGAGCAGTGGCTTCGAGAAGAAGTGGTGCCGGTGCTCGACGATCTCGATGCTGATCCAACACAGGTGATCTCGGATGAACAGTTGGCCGAAGCCTTGCTTGCGGAACATCACCGGCACCTGCGGAAGAGCGCGTGAAGCGCGCGGTTGTTTATTCCAAGCGGGCTGAAGCCGACTTCGTATCCATCTACAGGTATATTGCCGTGAACAGCGGCTACGAGCGGGCATTGGCCTATACCGCGAGAATTCGGGCGTTTTGCATGTCGCTGGACACATTTCCTGAACGGGGAGAGCCGTGGAAGCATATTGCAAG
>JBAUHD010000299.1:0-2885 GCA_049680085.1 Acidobacteriaceae bacterium | reverse complement strand
AATGATTGGGCTCGGGAGTCGCGCTGATCTTTGTGGCATAGGCTTCCGCGCCGCGCTCCTCGCGCCGGACCTCAGTTACGTCTCCGGCAGCGTTGATGGTGAACACGAAGCGCGGACCGTCGTTGGGCGCGGCGAAGGTCGCTTCCGAATCCGTCGCGCCCTTTGTCTTGAGGGCGGTCGAGGGGGTGCGGGCCGTCTCGACGGTTAAATGATCGCCGGTGTGAAAGACCGATAGCACGATGTCCGGCTCGTCCACGTACCGGTACTGGCCGACGAAGCGATCCAGAGGGTTGCGGGATGCCGCGAACGCGGAGCCGAGTGGAGCCAGAACCAGAAGAAGACAGAGAACAGCCGAACGAAACATTCACCACCACCGAAGAATTGAGGAACCAGTGTAGCCGCACGGGCCATGCGATGGGGGAGGTTTTAGATTACCTCATGTAGAGCCCGAACTCAGCAAGAGCGATGGGGACTGGCGACGCGGTGATGCGCAGGCGGACCCGCTTGCTTTGGACCGGGCTTTGAAGCGGGATGAGCCGGCAGGAGCCGACGCTGGTTGACTGGGCGATTCGCGACCACGCTCCGTTTTGCCATGCATCCAGCTCGAAGGATTCGATGCGCTGGCCTAGCTGGGTGGCTTCGCGCAGGCGGATCATGTTGAATTTCTCCGGGCGATGAAGGTCGATGGTCAGGGTGGGAGCGGTCACCGCGTCATCCGTGGCCCAGTATTTGTCCTGATTGCCGTCGAACAAGTTGGCCGGATGATACTTCCGGTCGTTTCCGCGGACATTGGAGGCGCGAAGGTCCGCGTGGACCGCGAGATTTCTCGCAAACGCGGCACTCACAATCTGGTGAAAGCCCTGAAGTGAGGCTATGTCCTCAGGAGAGAGCAGGCCCTTGCGGTTGGGAGGGATGTTCAGCAGCAGGCTGGTTCCGCGCCCCACGGATTTGCAATACAAGTCCATCAACTGGGCGGGAGTTTTTACCTTTGAATCTTCCGCCGCGTGCCAGAACCATCCGGGACGTATGGAGACATCGCACTCGGCGGGCATCCATTGGGAGCCGTGCAGCGTACCGGTCATCAACTGCTCGGGCGTTCCTCCGTCAACCGAATCATCGGGCGTGAAGGTGGCCCAGCAGGTCGGGGCGGCGTAGCCTTTTTCATTGCCAACCCAGCGGATGTCCGCATCCTTGTCGCCGCCGTGGATGACGGCGTCGGGCTGAAGGCGGCGCACAATTTCGTAGGTGCGTGGCCAGTCATAATAGGTATGCGCGTCAATATGCCGGGTGGTGCGCGCGCCGCCGTAGTAGCCGCTTCCGCCGTTGGCTCCGTCGAACCAGACTTCAAAAACCGGGCCGTAGCTGGAGAGCAACTCCGTGATCTGTTGGCGGTAAATGGGCAGATAGGCGGGGGTGCCGTAGGCGGCGTTGTTGCGGTCCCACGGGGAGACATACACTCCGAACTTCAATCCATGACGGTGCGCGGCGTCAGAGACCGCGCGCACCACGTCGCCTTTGCCGTTCTTCCACGAGCTGAACTGGACGGAATGTTTCGTGGTTTTCGTGGGCCAGAGGCAAAAGCCGTCGTGATGCTTGCAGGTAAGAATGACGCCCTTCATGCCTCCCTGCTTGAGGGCACTTACGATGGCGTCGGCGTCGAAATCGGTCGGGTTGAAGATGTCGGGGTTCTCGTCGCCGAGGCCCCATTCCCGATTGGTGAACGTGTTTACGGTGAAGTGGAGGAAGCTGTAGGTCTCCAATTTTTGCCAATCAAGCTGGCGCGGCGAAGGCAGCGCTCCGAAAGGCGCGGGCGCGGAGACCGGTGCGGCGTGAAGATAGGCGGAGCCCAACGCAAACGCGGACCCGACGATGAACTCTCTTCGTGTCGTCATGCTCACATTGTCGCTGAGGCCGGGCGTTTAGCTGAACCCCAACTTTTTTTCTGAGAGCACGGGTTCCCCCGGCTTAGTTTTGAGTACCCATCCCGCGACCACCAGAACCGGCGCGGGTCCCGGCTGGATGGTGTGCAATTCGTCCAGCGTGGTGAGGGTGATGCGCTGATCGGGCTGGGCCGCGCGGGATATTGCGGCGCAAGGTAGATTGCCGGGCAGGCCCTGTCCGCGCCACTCCGCGGCGAGGGCGGTGAGGTCGCGGCCCGGCATATAGACAACGCGGGTGGGCTCTGGAATTTTTGGCGGGCCGCCGGTGGCGTGGTGTCCGCTGGAAATCTGCACGCTGGAGGACGCGCGGCGGTCGGTGAGCGAAAGCCCCAGTGCCGCGGCTGCGGCGAAGGCTGCGGTGATTCCGGGGACTACCTCAAAGGCGACAGCGGCCTCGCGCAGGGCGTCGATTTCTTCGGCGGCGCGGCCAAACACCAGCGGGTCTCCGCTTTTAAGACGCACCACGGAGCGGCCCGCGCGGGCGTGCCCGATCATGAGCGCATTGATTTCCGCCTGAGTAACTTTTTTGGCACCGCAGCGCTTGCCGACGTTGCGCGCGAGAGCGTGGGGATGAGCCAGCTTGAGGATTGTCTCCGGGACCAGATCGTCGTTGAGCACCACGTCCGAGGTGGCCAGCAGGCGCGCGGCGCGGGCCGTCAATAAATCAGGAGCGCCTGGTCCGGCGCCGACCAGATACACGCGGCCCCCGATGGCGCCGCCCAATCCGAGAGTGCGCGTTGGGCAGGCCGGCGAGTCGCAGACCTGGCGCTCGGCGAGCCGGTGCAGAAGGAGGCGGCGATCCTCGCTCGGCGGCATTTGTGCCAGAATCTCGCGGCGCAGGCGGCCGGTTTCTTCAAGCCACGGGCCGAGGTCTTCGGGCAACTGCTCGTCGATTTCTTTTCGCAAACGCTGCGCGAGCGCGGGGCTTTCGCCCGCCGTGGAGAT
>JBAUHD010000298.1:0-1993 GCA_049680085.1 Acidobacteriaceae bacterium | reverse complement strand
CAAAAGGCTCATCCCACTGGATAGGAAACAGCATGGCCATCGCGTTGCCCAGAAGCTCGTTCTTTGCAGCAAGGTCCGCCGCGCCGATGTATTCGATGAACTTGCCATCGATGTGGGGCCGAACTTCAGCGTCGAAATAGTCCTGGAAGATCGGCTGCACTTCTCCGGCAATCTTCAGTGGGATACCGGATCGCTTGGCCACTTCAATCGCGGTATGCACGCCTTTGATCGGAGCAATTCTTCCGATGAACGCCAGATAGGGCTGCTTCTCTTCGACCGGTGCATACCAGTCCATCGGAATGCCGTGGTGAATTGTCTGCATCCTCGACATGCTCTCCAGGTTGCGCTGAGCATCGCTGATCATCACATAGGAGACGTCCGGGTAATACCGGTAAAACTCGCTCAACTCCGGAACTCTGGGATGATGCACCGTATAGACAAACGCGGGATTCGCAAAACGCGAATAAGTCAGCCCCGTCGCGTTATTCAGGTGAATAATGTCACAGGTTGCCGCCGCATCCCGCACTGCCCATGCCGTATGGTTGGCGTCTTTGAACTGGGCCTGAACATCGCTGTGCACCGGCCATTCCATTTTGCCGTAGAGATACCGGTTTTCCGCCTGGACGGTGGATTCGCCATTGGAATAAACCACGGCCTCGATTCCACGGCGCAACAGGCCCTCCGCGAGATGCGCGATGAACAATTCGGTGCCGCCATAGAGCCGGGGAGGCACAGGGATAAAGGGAGCAGCGATCAATCCGACTCGCATCTGGGAATCCTCTCAATGAGCTATCGAATATAGACGCACCCGCCATGCCGCTGAGTTGTACTCCAGCCGATTTGCGCGGGAGCCGTTGGTGCGTGCCCGCAAGCGTTTGACGACAGCAGCGGCTGGAAGACCGGGGCTAAATGCCGGGGCAATGGCAAACCCCCGGCCCCGTTTGTGTCTCCAATGTCACAATGAATGCGGGGACGGTGTTTTGCGCTGCGGGATTGGCCGCATCGCTTTGAGGGAGGTGTTCGCGGTGAAGCTTCGAGGGATGAGGAAGAAGGCGGTTGTGGCCGGCGTAGCCGTCACCGGCGCCAGCATCGCCGTCGCCGGCGCTGGAGTGGCTTGCACGGGAGCAATCGTGGCGGCATACGCGATTGGAAGGTCTGCCAAAAGGTCAGCTTCCTTGCGTGGCCGGGTGACGATCATCACCGGCTCTTCCCGCGGGCTGGGGCTGGCCCTCGCGGAGGAGTTTGGAAAGCGGGGCGCCCGGCTGGTTCTCACGGCGCGCGACAGTGAGGAACTTGAGCGCGCCCGGTGGCTCCTGCTGCGGCGGCGCGCGATTGCCTCGGCGGATGACGTCTTGATCGTTCCGGGAGATTTGCGGCAGCCTGAACACGCGGAACGGTTGATTCAGGAGGCGACCGCGCGCTTCGGCAGCGTCGATATCCTGGTCAACAACGCCGGGATCATCACGGTTGGCCCCGTTCAAAACCAGACGGTTGAGGACTTTCGCAACGTCATGGACTCGAACTTCTTCTCCGCAGTCCACTGCACGCTCGCAGCGCTGCCGGAAATGCTGGCGCGGGGGCAGGGCAGTATCGTCAACATCACTTCGATTGGCGGAAAGATCGCGGTGCCTCATATGCTTCCCTACACGGCGAGCAAGTTCGCCGCGGTTGGGTTTTCTGAAGGCCTGAATGCGGAGTTGCGCTCGCGGGGAATTCGCGTCACCACCGTCTGCCCCGGCTTGATGCGCACTGGTTCGCATCTGAATGCCGTCTTCACTGGCGACGCCGAGCGGGAGTACCGCTGGTTCAGCCTTGCCGCCGGTCTGCCGGGAGTCTCGGCTTCGGCTGCCTCGGCGGCGCGCAAGATCGCTCGCGCCGTGCTTGCCGGAAAGAGCGAGATTGCGATTACTCCCCAGGCCATGCTCGCCATCCGCGTTGCGGACCTCTGCCCGACTGCCACTCAGCGGGTTATGCGGATGGCCAATTCCTTTCT
>JBAUHD010000297.1:0-1981 GCA_049680085.1 Acidobacteriaceae bacterium | reverse complement strand
CGCCATCAAAATATACGCGGCGGGCAGCACCGGATATCCTAACGCCTTATAGGGACGCTCCGCATCCGGCTTTCTCACCCGCAGCACAAACAGCCCGCCAATCGTCAGAATATAAAACAGCAGCGCGGCGAACATCGTGTAGTCCAGCAGTTGGCTGTACGACCCGGAAAGACACAGCAGGCACGCCCACACCGCCTGCACCGCCAGCGAGGCCACCGGCGTCTTGTAGCGCGGATGCAGCTTCCCCGCCGCCTTGAAGAACAGCCCGTCGCGGCTCATCGCATAGTACACGCGCGCCCCGGCCAGCGTCATCCCGTTCACGCAGCCGAAGGTCGAAATCAAAATCGCGCCCGCCATCAGGTACGCGCCGTGGGTCGAGAAAATCTGCTGCAGCGCCGCCGTCGCCACCCTGTCGTCCGTCGCGTATTGAATGCCGCGCGCAAACGCTGTCGCCCCCTGCGGATCACCGTGCAACGGCAGCGCCATCATGTACACCAGATTGCAAAGGACGTACAGCCCCAGCACCATCCCCGTGCCCAGCGCCAGCGACAGCGGCAGGTTCCGCTTCGGGTTCCGCACCTCGCCCGCCGTAAACGTCACGTTGTTCCAGGCGTCCGCGGAAAACAGCGACCCCGTCTGCACCACAGCCACAATCGCGAAAATCCCCACCATCGCGATTGGGCCACCAACGCCCACCTGCACCGCGTGCAGCGTGTGCCATCCCGCGCCCTTCCAGAAGCTCGCCCCGAAGTTCGCCGCAATGGCCCCCGCGTGCCGCCCAACGAAGAGGCCCAGAATCACCAGCCCCACCAGCGAGGCGACTTTCGCCGTGGTGAAAATGTTCTGGATCAGCGCGCCCGACCGGATGCCGAAAATGTTCACCACCGAGAGCAGCACCACAATCGCCACCGCCGTCAGGTTCACGGTATTCAGGCCAATATCCATGTTGCCCAGCACCATCGGCCCCACGTGCCACGCCGGAACGTGCCCGATGTGCCAGAGCCAGTGATGGTCCGAAATCGCCGGATAAAACACGCCCAGGAATTTCCCGAACGCCACGCCCACCGCCGCCAGTGTTCCCGTCTGGATCACCAGAAACAGCGTCCACCCATAAAGAAAGCCCCACATGGGGCCCAGCGATTCCCTCAGATACACATACTGTCCGCCGGCTTTGGGCATCATGGCCGCCAGCTCGCCGTAGCTCAGCGCGCCGATCAGCGTCATGGCCGCCGTCACCAGCCATGCCAGAATCAGCAGCGCCGGCGATCCCAGGCTCCGGCTCATGTCCGCCGGAACAATGAAGATCCCCGACCCGATCATCGATCCGGCAACAATCGCCGTGGCGCTGAACAGGCCAAGTCCCTGGGCAAAATGCGACGAGGAATCGGATTCACTGCGAATGGGCATTAGAGAGTGTTCTACGTGAAAAATGCGGAGCACGCAAAAGAAAAGAAGAACGGGGTGCGCCTTAGTTTGAACAGATTCGCATTCGTATCAGGGCACGGCTGTTCAGCTTGCTGAAAAAGTCAGGGTTCGTATCAGGGGACGGCCGTTCAGCCGTCCCGAAAAACGGCTAAAAAGTTGTGGGCTTTGGCCCCTGAGGGATGTTTCTTTCAAACTGACCCACTACTCGATCTACGAATGCGGGCTGCCTGCGCTGACCAGGTTGGCGAGAATGCGGTAGGCTCCGGGAACCGCGGCAGGGAACTGCCGATAAAGCGCGTACGCGGCGTAAATGTAGATTCCCTTGCCGTAGCGCGCAGAGAGCAGCCCGCCGCGCTGCGGCGCCTGGTTGGGATCATGCGTTTCGGTGAGCGTCTGGTAGTGGCTGTCCCAGGTGTTCATGAAAGAATGGCCGCGCTCCTCGACCCACCCGTTGAAATCCGCGGAGGTAATGCGGTTGGGCCACGCAAACAGCGGGCTGTTGGGCTCCGTCAGCGTGACCGGATCGGTCTCCTCCACCACTTTTTCAGGGTTGTGT
>JBAUHD010000296.1:0-6858 GCA_049680085.1 Acidobacteriaceae bacterium | reverse complement strand
CAGAATCGAATCTGCTCGGAGCGCACGCAGTACGAGAGAGGCCGTGTCTCCGCCTGTAAGAATCAGCCCCCGCGCTCCTCCCGAGCGCTGCACCTGTACCCAGAGATCCCGAACCTGCTCGGCGGTTGTTTCTCCGCACTCCACCGCCGCTGTCACGCATCGGGCGGCAGCGGGATTCGTGGCCAGCGTTTCCAATTGGCGGGCAGTTGTGGGATGCGGGGTTCCTGCGAAGACAAGGCAAATGTTCCCTTCCTTATATATGGGGGCAGCGTCCGGCACAGTTTTCACCGAAGAGGAAATCGACTCCGCCAGCGCGCGCGCCAGACCCGCCGAGCCGCACCACAGCATCGGTCCGCAATCCGCCTGCCTCACCGCTTCGACCAGTGTGAAAAGATCCTCCTGCGTCTCGGCATCGCAAAGCAGGATGGGCCGGCCCTCAGCCAAAGCCGCGCGCATTTGCTTCCCTCGCTCTGTGGCATTTCCTCCCGCGATCAGCGCCAGCATGGAATGCGAGCCATCGGGAAACAGCCGCCCCAGGGCGACCTGCCTGGCTTTGCTCTTGGGCTCGCCGTCCTGTTCCACAACGTGCAGAACGCCGCCCTTCACAATCCGTCCCTGATCCGGAAACGCCGGTGTCACCAATGCGCAGCCACAACCCGAAGCATCAAGAAGGCTCAGAATCGATTCTCCGATGGGGCCGCGCCCTGCCGAGTCGATTTTGCAGAAAAGTAAACCCTGAGCCGAACCCGAAATCCGTGCCGCCTCCCGCAGCCGCCGCGCGGCCGTTTTCTCCGGAAGATTCCGCGTTTCCACCGAGCAGGCGGTTATCTGGCCCGGCCTCCGAGCAAGTTGCTCGAAATCCAGAACAACCCGGGCCGTCAGACCACATGCCGCGAACGCCGCCGCGCTGTCGCACGCTCCGGTCAGGTCATCGGCAAGAATCACCGTTGATAGCAGCGATAAGATTTCCGGCAGGTGACAGGATAAGGGCATAATTAGCGGAAAAAGATATTATGCCAGCATTAATGAAAATTGTAACGGTTAATTTTCATATAAATGCCAAACACATCAGATCGTGTATCGCTTGCGAGCGAGAGCTTTTAGCGTAGAGCGGGGATATTTACTGTGAAAGTTGACATACGTTCAACTCAAAAGACCCGTAGTCGGCCAGGCCCAGCTACGTCCAGAGCTTCAACTCAAAGCTCAGGGACGAGTTCCTGAACGCTGATAATTCAATAATTATGTGCGATAATTGAAAGTTAACCCCACTTCCCGAGATTCCCTATTGACATGATCGCCGCGGGCCAGGACTCTTAAGAGCACATACAATGGCACGTAAACCAACCACCTCTATTTCCCGCAAACCCAACACCGCCGGCACGCAAAAAGCCATTCGCCATCGTATTCCCAAGTGGGCGCTGGAGAAGGGCGACGGCGTGCGCTCGTCGGATGAGCAATATTACCTGCGCTCAATCGGGCGCGCTCTGGATGTTCTGGACTGCTTTGGCGGCGTCAATCCGCTGTCGCTGAAGGAGATCAGCCTGCGCGTGAAGCTGCCGGAGTCATCGCTGTTCCGCGTGCTGCTGACGCTGGAGAAGCATGGGTATCTGCGGCAAGAGGTGGATGGAACCTATCACCTGGCCCGCAAGCTAATATTCGGCTGGCTGGTCGTGCGCGCAGACACGCTCCGGGAAACGGCGCGCGCGGAAATGGAAAAGCTGGCCAACCAGTTCAATGAAACCGTGAGCCTGGCCTATCTGTACGACGACCGCATTCACGTGTTGGACTCGATGGAGTCGTTCCACGAAATCCGGATGTCGAACAAGCCGGGACGAGTGCTGCCTCCGCATTGCAGCGCGATGGGCAAGGCGATTGTAGCGTTCCAGGACCGCGCGCTGTCGGACCGGATTTTGGAAGTCTATGGGCTGACGCGGAGGACCGATGCAACCATCACCGACCGGCGGCAGCTCTTCCAGCAGTTCGAGGGGATTCGCGCGACGGGGATCGCCTATGACCGCGAAGAATCGAATACGGGCGGGCTGTGCATCGGCGCTGCGATTTGTCCACCCGATCAGCAGGTGGTCTCGGCCATCAGCATCTCGACTCCGCTGGTGCGCATGACCAGGGCGCGCGAGCAGGAGATTCGCACCGCGGTTTCCGAAGCTGCCGTCCGCATCGCGAAGGTGATGGCCGGAAAGTAGCCTAACCTGTGGGACACCGGCGCATTCCGAGGTCAGCAGCCGGGCCCACTGCAATCTGTCTTGCTGTCTGCTGCGCTCGTTCGGGTGAGAATCATCTTGCCGCGATTCAGCTCCCTTGGGCGGTATCGTGAGTAACCGTTACCACATATCGACCGGCTTTTGCGCGTCGCAAATCGAGATCGGCCACTATCATTTCTTGGCTGCCACTTCTGGTTGCAGTGGCGGCTACTATCCGCTCGAAATCAGGTAAGCGCGACAGACTGTTATGAGGATGAGCCTTTGGATGAGCGCATTGGCTTTATCGCCATTCCCAGACTGCGGAGGGCGGTCAAAGACGCCAATCCGAATTGCCATTCCCTATCTCAGGTTTGTATCGCCAAGCGAAATTAGTTCTGGGTTGTCGTCACCTGTCCGAGATAGCGATCAAGCCAGGCGAGTACCTCTCGCACGAGAGCGGGCCGATCTTCGGTGACGTCGTGCGGCGTCTCGAGAATGACGTGGCGCTTATCGGCCGGGGCCGTGCCCAGCATGTGGAAGAGTGGGTCCTGCGAGGTCTCTAAGGGAAAGGTGTAGTCGTAGCGGCCGTTCACCATGAGAACAGGCTTCTTCATGCGCGGGGCGAAGTCCGCCTGATCGAAACCGGGAGTGGGTGGGAGGAGGAAATAGCCGCCGTCGAGGAAGATGGCGGTGCGCAGACGGTCCTGCAGCAGTGTGGCGATGATGACACCGTCAGCGGAGCCCATGCTCACACCGAGGTAAGCAAACTTGTTCTTATCGATGTCGTTGCGAGTTTGAAGGTAATCGAGCGCGCGGGCTGCGTCTTTGTACCAATCCACGGGTTCGTGGATGCTGTCGGGTTCGGCGGGGAGCTGATGAGCAAGCCGGCGCTCGTAGGTGTCCTCGTAGACCGGATACATGACGGCTCGGCCGCTCTGGATGATGTAGTCCAAGAAATTCACATCGCCAAGTTCGCTGCTGTCGGGCGGCAGGAAGAGCACGCGGGCGCTGGGGAAGAAGAGTACCGTTTGGTACGGAGGCCGCACCCTTTTGGGCAGGAAGAGGTAGGCGGCCATGCGCTCGCCGTTATAGGCGGCATCAAAAGTGATCTTCTCCTCGCGCCAATCCTCAGTCTCCTTGACGACGCCTGCGTTCTGAGCGTTGAGCGGGGTCCTTGGATACGCATAGAGGAGCGTGTAGGCGCGGAAGACTGCGTCGCTGACAGGCTTGTATTTGGCGAAGTCGCGCGTGACGCGATGCACGGGAGCCGCGGCGGTGGCGGGGATCGTTCCGAGATTCCGGACGCAGCGGAATCCGTTGGTCTCAGAACGGTCGAAGGGCGAGAGCGCCTCGGGGCTGGTGTAGAGATAATTTGGTGTCTTCCACGAGCCACCGAGGATGAAGCGCAGGTCCCCGTCGACCGGGTTGGAAATCCATTCGCGTACATTGCCGGCCATGTCGTAAGTGCCATATGGGCCCAAGGCCTGATACGCGCCGGCCCGCGCAGCGCGGCCGGTGGTCAGATTGCTGAGCTGGACCGTGAACCCGGCGTAGTCAAAATCAGCGGCCTGATACCACTGTCCGAGCACCGGCAGCGCCTTGCCCGCCCAGGCGGCATAGGCAGACGCTTCAAACCAGCTGATTCCGGATACCGGGAAGTCGGCCTGGCCCTCGGGATAATGGCCACCGGCCCAGGTGGAGGGCCCGGGGCGGCCACTTGTATCACGGAACAGGGGCATGGCCTCGCTCCAGCTCAGCGTCCGCCCGTCACCGCGGAATGCAGTGGGCCAGTATTGAGGCTTCTGATAGCCTCCATCGTTGAGGAAAGCCTCGTATTCGCGATTGGTGACCTCGTAACGATCAATATCATAGGGGGGAAATGGATAGGGCCCCATCCAGCCAATGAATCCGTTAAATCCCTCCCACGTTCCGCCGGCTGCATAGACCATTCCCGGAGGCGCTTTTTGGGCGAGCGCCAGGGGGAAATTCAGGCTATGCGCGGCACCGGGCGCAACGACCATTTTGCCGACACCTGGCTTCATGACGGTCCAGCGAAAATATCCACGAGGGATACGCACGTTTTTCAGGGGCGTGGTGCCGAGGTTGAGTGCGGGACCGTCGGGCGTGAGGTAATCCTGGATTGAGACCTGGGCGCCCTCGGGTTGCGAGTCTATGTCAACAAGCTGCGTATTGCCGTCGCGAGCCTGGCGCAGATGTGGATCGCCAGGGACGGCCTTCTCGGCACGGTGCAAGATGGCCAGCGCTTCCAGCGGACGGCGCGCCTGAAGGAGAGCTTCGATTTTCGGAATGGCCTCATCACGGGCCCAGAGTCGCTCCGCAGCGCGGCGGTAGAACCACCAGCCGGCGGCGCCAGCGAGCAGCAGGATGGCGACCAGCGTTGCCGCGACCATCCGCGGCAGGCGGGTTGGGGGCGGCACAGCCGGCGCCGCGGGGCTCAGCTTCTCCATCAGCAACCGGGCATCGTGCACGAATTCGGTCGCGGTGGCATAGCGACGCGCCGGATCTTTCTCGAGAGCGTGGCTGAGGATGCGGTCTGCTTCCTCGGGAAGACCGGGCTGCACCTGGCGAATTGGCACCCAGCGATCGGAGGTGATGGCGCGCAGCACGGCGAATGCGCTGTCGCCCTGAAAGGGGGGCCGGCCGGCCAGCATTGCGTAGTAGAGCGCACCCAGACTCCAGAGATCGGTGCGCGCGTCCAGCGTTCGCCCCAAAGCCTGCTCTGGCGACATATAGAGGGGGGTACCGATGGGACCGTTGGTTTCAATGACCGACTGGGTGACGTTGGTGGCCTCCAGCAACTTGGCCACGCCAAAATCCAGCACCTTCGCATGGCCTCGGGGCGTCATAATGACGTTGGCTGGTTTGAGATCACGGTGCACCACGCCCTGCGCGTGCGCTTCCTCCAGCGCTTCGGCGATCTGGAGAGCGATGTCCGTGGCCTCCTTCACCGGCAGCGCTCCGCCGCTTAGCCTCGCCGCCAGCGACTCGCCCGCCACGAGTTCCATCACGATGCAATCCGCGCCATCCTGCTCGATCAGGTCATAGATGGCCGCAATGTGCGCATGGTTCAGCTTGGCCAGGGCTTTCGCTTCACGCCGAAACCGCATTCGTGCTTCGCCGCCTGCCAGCACGCCGGGCTGCAGCATCTTGATGGCGACCTCGCGGTCCAGTTTTTGGTCACGTGCCCGGTAGACCACGCCCATTCCGCCTGCACCCAGTTCGCCGGTGATCACGTATCGTTCGAGCAGACGCTTGCCCGACGTCATCACAAGGGTCTGGGATGACGTCCCCGAGGTCGCGTCGGCCTTCGCAAAGGGCGGCTCTGAGAGTAACCCGCTCAGGCGATCATTTTCTTCCAGCAGATTTTCGACGATACCGCGGAGGGCTGGCTGACTGGCGCACACCCGGTCGAGGAACGCCTGTCGCTGGTCGCGCGGCATGCCGAGCGCTTCCCCAAACAACTGCTCCGCGGCTTGCTCCTGCTTGTTCAAGCGGCCTTCCTGAGGCGATTTGGAATCCCCGCCCAAGGGACTTGACTATCACAGTACCACGCATTTTTCGCCGTTGGCGTCCCGTCCTCTGCCAGGGTGCAACGATCTCGAGAGCAGTGCGAATCCCCGCTGCACTTCGTCCGAGCGAGTTGTTCGCTCTCAAGTGGAGATGTTTTGATCACTTATGGTACGCGATTCATCTCCCGAGAAGAGGTGCGACTCCTAAGGCGGTATGGTTAGGATATGCCACTAACCCTTCAGGAGCAGTTTGGACAGATCGACATTTATGTCTTCGATCAAATCCTTCGAGGAAACATTACCTCTGGAATGCGTGTGCTGGATGCCGGATGCGGATATGGGCGTAATTTGGTGCATCTGCTGCGAGAAGGCTGTGAGATATTCGCGCTGGATGCAAACCGCGAAGGTGTAGAGCATGTCCGTCAGCTATCTGCTTCTCTTGAAACCGGACTTCCTGCTGAGAACTTCCAGGTGGGACTTATCGAGAGGATGCCATTTCCAGACGCATGCGCCGATGTCGTGATTTGTAGCTCCGTGCTTCACTTTGCGCGGGATGAGGATCACTTCCTAGCGATGTTTTCCGAGTTGTGGCGGGTCCTGCGGCCCGGCGGGATGCTCTTCTGCCGCCTGGGTTCGAGAATTGGAATGGACTTCGAGTGGGTACAGGGTAATAGGTATGTGATCGGAGATGGTTCAGAGTGGTTCCTGGTGAATGAGGAGATGCTCGCGGAACTCGCCGAGGAGAGGAATGCTGTTCTCGTCGATCCCTTGAAGACGACGATCGTTCAGGACCATCGCTGTATGACCACGTGGGTATTGCGAAAACGGCGGTGAATTTTCGAACTCTACTCAAGACAAGCCCGTTTTTCAGTACCAATCGGGCCATTCGGCTCTTACACAGCTTTCAATGAGTGCATTGGCCTGAAATCAATAATTAAAGAGGAAAGCTGGCCGCGAGCCAATTTCTCATTACAAATACCAATAGCAGCACTTTCGCAACAACCTAATGATCGGCGTGCTCTCTGCCATGAGGAATCAGGACTCCGCGATTCAGGTCCCTCTCCTTCATCATGACAAAGAAGACTGGAATGAGGATGAGGACGTGGATAGTGGACGTAATCATGCCGCCG
>JBAUHD010000295.1:0-2183 GCA_049680085.1 Acidobacteriaceae bacterium | reverse complement strand
AGAAGAAAGGCGGTTGTGGTTTTGCCGTTGGTTCCGGTCACGCCGCTCAGGGCCAGTTGTTGTTCGGGATGGGAAAAGAAATTGGCCGAAGCGACGGCCAGTGCGCGGCGGCCGTGCGCGACCTCGGCCAGCGCGAGATTTGGAAATTTTAGTGCGGCCTCATCGAATGCGATCGCCGAATCCGTAATGACCGCCGTCGCGCCCGCCCCTACGGCCTTGTCGATGTAGCGATTTCCGTTTGTCGTCTCGCCGCGCATAGCCACAAACAGCGACCCCGGTGCCACGTGGCGGGAGTCGTACTCAACGCCCGAAACCTCGGCGCTTCCGCCCGCGCGGCGCACAGACTCAATCCTCTGCATAACCTCGTCTACACGCATAACCGGATTTTGGAGCCACACAGCCCGTTTCCATCCTCTACGTTTGAGAGTGAATTGTCATCCTGTTCTCGTGATATATTGGCGACGATTGAGGTGCTGTCATGAACGCTGTTCGGCGCCCAGTTCCGGTCGTTGTCGTCGCCTTCCTGTTTCTAATCGTGGGAATCATCGGCTTTGTATATCATTTTCGACAATTGCAGCTGCCTGACGGCGTTTGGATCGAGATCACTGAAGCATTGGCGATTCTCGCGGGATCATTCATGCTGCGAGGCCAGAATTGGGCTCGCTGGCTGGCACTCGCATGGATGGCGTTCCATGTTGCCCTGAGCGCGTTCGGCGCCGTTCGTGAATTCGCCATTCATACTTTAATTTTCGTCGGAATTGCCTGGCTGCTTTTTCTTCCGGAGTCCAGACGGTACTTTGACCACGCAGAAAATGCGCCACAGTGAATGGAACCGTCGCAGAACGTAGCGATCTGGCGGAATCGCTGCGGTCCTATCGCCCGAATCGCACGACGATCTGCGTTCCCTCGGGAACCACGGTTCCGGCGGCCGGGACCTGCTGGCGGGCGATGCCTGAACCGACCACCTGCACGCCGAGTCCCACGGCGCCGGCGCGCTCGATGACTGACCGGACCGGCTGGCCCACGAGCGAAGGCACCGCTACCTGTTTGCCGGACGAAACCACGACCGGGCCTGCGGGCGTGGGCATTTGCTGCGGCGGCGTCTGGCCCGGCGGCGATGCTGGTTGTGCGGGAGTCAGGTCCGCCGCGCTGGTGCGATCCGAAGTTTTGGTTGGAAGCGAATTCGTGAAAGCCGCGTCGCCATTGCCGCCGCTGTCCGGCTGTTGCTGATCTTTCGAGAGCGGCAGTTCCGCGGCCGCATCGACTTTGGCGCGCAGCGGATCGTCGGCGGGCAGGTCGTTCACTTCATCGAAGAGCGAGTTCAGGTCGGCGATGGACTGTGCGGGATCGTCGTCGGCGACGGGGTGGCTTTCGATGGCCGCCATCTCCTGCGTGGTTTTGAGCGGCTGGTCGTGAGGCACGCCGAGGTATTCGAGGATCTGCTGCGCCAGTTCATGAAAGACGGGCGCGCTGGCGGCGGTTCCGTAGTGATATTTATAGGCGGGCGAATCCATGACCACCACGATAGTCACGGCGGGATCATTAACCGGGGCGAATCCGACAAACGAGGCTATGTAGTTGGTCTTCGAATAGGTGTGGGTGCGAGGGTCGATCTTCTCCGCGGTTCCGGTTTTGCCCGCCGCGCTGTAGCCGTTCAACTGCGCGGGAACGCCTGTGCCGTGTTCCACCACGCCCTGCATCATCTTGCGCATTTGCGCCGCCGTCAGGGTGGAAATGACGCGATGCGAACCGGGCGGCAGCGTGTCCGGCAGCTCATGCTCGGGGTGGAAGGCGGCGGGCAGCAGGCGTCCATCCTTCCGCTCATTCGAGCTTGCCAGCAGAATGTGCGGAGGAAGATAGACGCCTCCATTGGCGATGGTGGAAGCCATGGTGATGAGTTGCAGAGGGGTGACGCCGATTTCCTGCCCCATGGGAATGGAGCCGATGGTGGTCGGCTGCCAGCGGCGGGGCGGCTTGAGCAGGCCGCGCGTTTCGCCCGGCAGCTCAATGCCCGTTCGCTGGCCAAAGCCGAAGGAGCGGATGTACTGATAGAACTTGTCCTTGCCCATGCGCTCGGCCAGCTCGATGGCGGCCACGTCGCTGGATTGCTCCAGGGCCTCGGTGGTCGAGAGCACATTGCCGCGCGCGGCCTCGTAACGAATGGCGTCGCGGTCGTCATGCAC
>JBAUHD010000294.1:0-7778 GCA_049680085.1 Acidobacteriaceae bacterium | reverse complement strand
GGCGATCCCAGGCTCCGGCTCATGTCCGCCGGAACAATAAAGATCCCCGACCCAATCATCGATCCGGCAACAATCGCTGTGGCGCTGAACAGGCCAAGTCCCTGGGCAAAATGCGACGAGGAATCGGATTCACTGCGATTGGGCATTAGAGAGTGTTCTACTTGAAAAATGCGGAGCACGCAAAAGAAAAGAAGAACGGGGTGCGCCTCAGTTTAGATCCTGAGAGTTCCAACCGGGACATTGCCGATCTACGAATGCGGGCTGCCTGCGCTGACCAGGTTGGCGAGAATGCGGTAGGCTCCGGGAACCGCGGCAGGGAACTGCCGATAAAGCGCGTACGCGGCGTAAATGTAGATCCCCTTGCCGTAGCGCGCAGAGAGCAGCCCGCCGCGCTGCGGCGCCTGGTTGGGATCATGCGTTTCGGTGAGCGCCTGGTAGTGGCTGTCCCAGGTGTTCATGAAAGAATGGCCGCGCTCCTCGACCCACCCGTTGAAATCCGCGGAGGTAATGCGGTTGGGCCACGCAAAAAGCGGGCTGCCGGGCTCCGTCAGCGTGACCGGATCGGTCTCCTCCACCACTTTTTCAGGGTTGTGTCCCAGCGTGAGCGGGTACGGGCCATAGCCGCTGAACGGCGCACTCTGGTACTGCACAATCAGCGTTCCGCCGTCATGCACATAATCCAGCAGGCGACGGTTATTCGCAATCAGGTCAGGACGGTTGGAATAGGCGCGAATTCCGATGAGAATACAGTTGTAGCGGCTCAGGTCCGCGTTGGCCAGGTCAGCCGGATTCAGGAAATGTGGATGAATCCCGAGTCCTTCCAGCGCCCGCGGAACCTCGTCCCCCGTTCCCATCACGTAGCCCACGCTGAGGTGCGGCGCCACTTTCACATCCACGCCGCGAACGCTGTACGTTGAGTCGCGATAGAGGTAATAAGGACGCAGGCCCGGATACCCCACCGTCTCCACGCCTTCGCTGTAGCTGAAGTTGCCGCTCTGCGCCGTGGCCTGAATGGCATAGCTCTGGGCCGCGAGCGCAGCCGGATGAATCGTGAACAGCAGCGCCGTCGATTGCTCCGGCGGAAGATGAAAATTGAATGCGGCGGGCGAGGCGGACCATCCGGCGGGCAGATTCAGGCGAAGCGTCCCATCCGCAGTCTCCTGCTGATCGTTCGCGACCGAAACCGCGAGCGGGAACGACTTTTCGCCAAGCGGCACAACCCCCGCCGAAGACGCCAGGTTCACCGAAAGTGCCGGCTTCACCACCAGCGGCTGATACACATCTCCGTAGCCGTGCTCGCGATGCACCGTCTGCACCACCTGGCCAATGCGGATGGGAACTCCGTTCCAGGTGAACTCGGCCCATCCGGCGACCGGGTACGGCGCAAAGGGCCGCGTGGCAAGACTGGGATCGGAGAGGTTGTAGTAGGCCTGCTCGGTCGTAGGCCGCGTGAAATAAGGCCGCGTGGATTGCGCGTCGCGCGGAACGGTGACCCGGAAGACCACATCGCCATCGCTGCTCGACACGGTATCCATGCCCGGAGCGCCGATGCGCAGCATCTTCCATTGCTCTTTTTGCGGAGAAACAAGCCAGGTCTTCGCAAGCTGCAAGTCGCTGTTCGCCCCCCAGGAAGTCGCGCTGGTCACGTGCAGGCGCACGTCAAATTGGCTCCCCGGCGTCACGGCGGTTGGCGTCTCCGCCGCGCTCAGCCCAAAGCCTTCGGGGTGGTCGGAGGTTCGGGGAATCATGATCGCGTTCACTTGCAGCCCGAGGGCTTCGGCAAGCGCGGTGTTGAACTGGACGAGCTTGATGTTGAGTTCGTGGATCACATCCGCCTTGTCCTCCGCGCTCAGACCGCTGGCCTTCACCGCGTCAATCAGGGCCGTGGTTTTGCGAGAACCGGAGGCCAATTCGGGCGCAATTTTTTCCGGATGCGACGGCAGGTAGCCGTAAGTCGCCGTCATCACGTCCTGGTCAATGTCGCGCAGCGCTTTGGTCAGGAAAGCCGTGTCGCCGTGCGCCAGCATGGCGATGCCGGGCAGCGTCGTATCAATGCCGCTGAAGTAATTGCCGGCCGGTGTGGACGCCGCCTCGGGCGCGGGAATGCGCGAGCCATACAGGTGATAGCCGACAAAATGCGGCCCCGGCAGCGCCGGGTTTCCTCCGCCGTACTGCGATTTTTGCAGGCTCCAGCCCCGGCGCGCGATCTGAAAATACGATTCGCCGAGCACAGGATCAAACGTCCCCTCGGGGATCTGGACATCGACCTTCGGCGCATGGTCCACCCACTGCCCGGTCACATAGTCGTGGAAGCGCACCGGTTCCCACTTGCCGGTCGCGTAGTCATACATCCCCTTGGCGGTGACCGGTACAAACGGCGCGCGCGCGTAGACCCTGAAGGGCGACCAGGGACGCAGACCCTCGGCAATCTGGTCGGGAAAAACATTCGGATCGCCGGCCATCTTGAAGACCAGTTGCGCGGCTTCGCCGGAAACCTGATGCTGGCCGTGGCCGTCGGTAATGTTCCCGGTGAAAGTGGAACTGACGATCATGGGTCGGTACATCCGCACGGCGCGCACCACATCGTAGAGAACGCGCTCGCGTCCCCATTTCTCGTGGGCTTCCTCAATCGTCTTGGAGAATCCGTAATCCGCCACCCGCGAAAAGAACTGCTGGCTCCCGGAGTATTCATCGCAAAGCAAAAGTTCATTCGTGCGAATCAGGCCGAGCGCATCTTCTGAGGCGTCGCCCATCGCGTCCTGCCCGCCTTCGCCGCGAGTCAGCGTCATCACCGCCGTGCGCGCTCCCAGCCCGCGCGACTCCATCGCCAGCATTCCGCCGTCCTCGTCATCGGGATGCGCGACCACGATCATCACGCTGGCCCAGCTATGCAGCTTCTTGAGCGTCTGCGACAAGCCGTCGGCGCCGCGATCTTCCGGCAGCGTGTGCGCGTCCGGCGAGGCGGCCAACTGTGTTTGCCAGGGCGTGACCTGCGCAAAAGCGGAAGCGGTAAAAGCGCAGACAAGGGTGAGAGCGAGTGCCGGAACGAGCAGCTTGATCTTCATAGCGGTTTCTAGAGCCAGTGTACAATCCGGCAAGCGATGAGCGCGGAAAACACATCGGCGCAAGCCCCCGGCCTCGAACGCAAACTCGGACTGGGCAGCGCGATTTCGCTGAACATGATGAACATGATCGGCGTCGGACCGTTCATCACTCTGCCGCTGGTGGTGGCGGCAATGGGCGGCTCGCAGGCCATTCTGGGCTGGGTGCTGGGCGCCTTCATCGCGCTATGCGACGGTCTGGTCTGGGCCGAGTTAGGCGCGGCCATGCCCGAGGCGGGCGGCTCCTATGCCTTCCTGCGCGAGATGTACGGGCGCGAAGGCGCGGGCCGCTGGATTTCCTTTCTCTACATCTGGCAGCTAGGCTTCAGCGCGCCGCTCTCCATTGCTTCGGGCTGCATCGGGCTGGCGCAGTATGCGGCCTATCTGTGGCCTGGGCTCAATGCCCGGGTGCTCGGCGGGCGCGTGCCGCTCGTCAGCCTGGTGGCCGCCGGAACCTGCGTGTTCGCCGTGGCGCTGCTCTATCGCAACATGACGGCGATTGCGCGCATCGCCTGGATCATGACCGGCGGCGTGCTGCTGACCATCGGCGCGGTCATCGTGGCGGGCGCAACGCATTTTCATCCCGCGCTGCTGGCCGCGTCGCACAACGCCTTCACGCTGCATGCCGGATTCTTCGAGGGGCTCGGCGCGGCCACGCTGCTGGCCACTTATGATTACTGGGGCTATTACAGCGTCTGCTTTTTAGGCGGCGAGGTCCGCGAGCCGGGGCGCACCATTCCGCGAGCCGTGCTGTGGTCGATTGTGATTGTGGCCGCGCTCTATCTGGCCATGCAGGTGAGCGTGCTGGGAGTCATTCCCGTGCACGATCTCACGCACGCCGGCGCGGCAAAATTCGCCGTCGTCGCTGTGCTCATGCAGCGGACCTTCGGCCCGACCGCCGCAAAAGTGCTCGCGTTGCTGGTCATGTGGACGGCCTTCGCCTCCGTCTTCTCGCTGCTGCTGGCCTACTCGCGCGTTCCCTATGCCGCCGCGCTCGACGGAAATTATTTCCGGATATTTGCGCGGGTACATCCCCGCCACCGGTTTCCCGATGTCTCGCTGCTGGCGCTGGGAGCGGTGGCGGCGGTGTTCTGCTTTTTTGACCTGGTCGTGGTGATCGCCGCGCTGGTTGCGATTCGGATTCTGCTGCAATATGTCTTGCAGCAAATCGGCGTGATTGTGCTGCGCGTGAAGAGGCCGGAGATGCGGCGCCCTTTCCGGATGTGGCTCTATCCGCTGCCTCCGCTGCTCGCGCTCGCGGGATTCCTATTCATCGTGTTCTCCCGGCACGAAGCGTCGCGCGAACTTCTGGACGCCGTGTACGTGGCCGCCAGCGGAAGCCTGATTTATTTTGTCCGAGCCTGGCGTCGCCACGAGTGGCCGTTTCGCCAAACGGCAAATTGAGCCGAAAAAATTAAGAGGATGTCATCCTGAGGAGAGAAGCGACGAAGGACTTGCGGTTACTCGGCTTCGGTATGGTCGAGAGCGCCTGCGCATGACAGTGCTTACGTCTGGACGGCCTACACCATCGTCGCCCGAATCGCGACGACGTATTTCTCCGGCAAAGTTTTCTTCCGCATCTGACGATCCACGCTGACATGAACGGTCTCCGCTTCCGCTAGAAGACGCGAACCCTCCGGCGCAACCCGAAGCAGCCGGTAGCCAAACTTGATCACGTTCGCCCGCATCGCCGTCACCACGGTCTCGATCACCACTTCATCGTCGTAGCGCGCCGGCGAGCGGTAGCGGCACGACGCCTCAACGACGGGAAGATGGCAGTCATCAGCAAGCTCCATCTGCTTGTAGTCGTAGCCAAGCCCGCGAAAAAACTCAACCCGCCCAATTTCGCACCAGACAAAGTAATTGGCGTAGTAGACCACGCCCATCTGGTCGGTTTCCGCATAGCGCACGCGGAGTCTGGTAGTTGAGGGTTCGATCATCGATCTTTATAGCCGCAGCTTCGGCAGAATATTCAGCTTCGCCACATCATTCACCATGATGAAGACAAACAGCAGCACGATCATGACGAACGCCACCTGATACATGCGCTCCTTCAACTCCTGATTCAGGTCCCGCCGCAGCGTGCTTTCAATCAGCAGAAACAGAATCGTCCCGCCGTCGAGAATCGGAAAGGGAAGCAGGTTCAGGATGCCGAGGTTCAGGCTGATTCCGGACATCAGGCCGATGAGCGGCTTCCATCCGGGCATGGAAACAGCCTCGCCAGTCGCCTTGGCAATGCCGATAGGCCCGCTCATTTCCTGCACATTCGACGGCCGCGAAATCATGTGCTGCAGGACGTGAAGGATGAGACCGGAGTACTGGATATTTGATTTGATCGAAGCGTGAACCGCCTTTGGCAGCGAGAGCTGCTCCACATGGAAAGGCGGGAGCTCCGGATAAAATCCAAGCCGGTAGCCCATTTTGCCCGCCCCGTTATCGCCCCAGATGGGGGATGCCGTCAGCGTAAGATGCGCCGCGCCGCGCAGCACGTCCAGAGTCACGGGATTGCCTTTATCGTATTGAAGCCAGGCGGTGACGGCATCAACGGAGTGGACCGCGTGGCCGTCAATGGCGGCGATTTTGTCGCCCGCCTTCAGTCCGGCGCGGGCGGCCGGGTCGTTGGCAATCACGTCGCGAACGCCCAGCGGGCCTTCCTGCTTTTTCGGCAGAAGCCCGAGCGCGTCAAAGTCGAAATTCGAGCCCTTGGTCGGGTCAGAAACGAACAGCGAAGTGTGAAACTGCTGCGGCTGTCCATTGACCATGCGCTCGACGGTAATGGGCACCGTGACGTTCGCATCGGATGCGGCGCGATCCTCAAGCTTGCCCCAGGTTGGGTTTTGCTTGTTGTCAAACCGCACGATGCGGTCGCCGGGACGGATTCCCGCATTCCACGCCGGCGAGTCCGGCGGAACAAGGTCGGCGACGGCGGGCGCGGAGAGGTAGTTCTCGACCTCGTTGTAGGTCATGAAAAGCCCGGCCATGAGCACAAACGCCAGCGCAAAATTCGCCCCAGGACCGGCAAGGCTGATCAGGATCCGCTGCCACCTCGGGCGCGACGCAAGCTCGCCGGGGTCGCCCGTGCGCGGCTCGCCGGGATCGCCCCCGGCCATCTTGACGTAGCCGCCCAGCGGCAGAAGGCTGATGCGGTAATCCGTGTCGCCCCGGCGGAAGCCGAAGAGCCGGGGAGGGAAGCCGATGGAAAACACCTCCACGCGCACCCCGCACCATTTGGCGACAACAAAATGCCCGAATTCATGCACCAGCACCATAATGCCGAGCACGATCAGCATGGAAACGATAGCGGTTAAAGCAGACGTCATACTATGGATAGATTCCTAAAACGATGCCGAGGCTCTTCGAGCGAGCTTTCGGGTCTCCCGCGCGGCGGCATCGCGCGCTTCCAGGTCAAGCGCCAGCACTTCCGCAATGGTTGCGGGATGGTGTTCGGGAGTCGCCTCAAGCACTGCTTCTATTGTATCCGGGATCGCCGTAAAAGGAATCTTCCCGTCCAGAAACGCCGCCACCGCGACCTCGTCGGCGGCGTTCAGCGCGATGGGGTGCGCTCCTCCTTTTTCCGCCGCCTCGTAGGCCAGGCGAAGGCAGGGAAATCGCTCAAAGTCGGGCGGCTCAAAATTCAACTGCCCCAGCGACGCCATGTCAAAGGTCAGATCGCTTTCCACCCGCTCCGGATAGCTCATGGCGTACAGAATCGGCAGTCGCATGTCGGTCACGGAAATCTGCGCCAGAATGCTCCCGTCAATGTATTCCACCAGCGAATGCACCGTGGACTGCGGATGCACCGTGACCTGAATCGCGCTCGGCGGCAGGTTGAACAGGCGGCAGGCCTCGATAATTTCCAGCCCTTTGTTCAGCAGCGTGGCCGAGTCGATCGTAATGCGCCGGCCCATCACCCAGGTTGGGTGCTTCAGCGCCTGCGCCACCGTAATGTTCGCGAACTCGCGCAGCGGCAAATTCCGGAACGGCCCTCCCGACGCCGTGAGCCACAGGCGGCGCACTTCGCGCTTCTCGCCCGCCCTCATGCATTGATGAATCGCGTTGTGCTCGGAGTCAATCGGCAGCAGCGGAACATCGTTCCGCCGCGCCGCCGCGGTAAGAATTTCGCCCGCCGCCACCATCGCCTCTTTATTCGCGAGTCCCACCGGCTTGCCCGCGTTCACTGCCGCGTAGGTCGCCTCCAGCCCCGCCACGCCCACAATTGCCGAAACCACAAAGTCCGCTTCCGCAAGCGTCGCCACGCGCACCGTTCCTGCCGTTCCGTGGTCGACTTCGACGCCCACCACTCCAGCATTTTTCAGGCGAAGCGCCAGCGCCCCAGCCAGCTCCTCCGTAGCCATCGACATCACCCGAGGCCGCCACTCCGCGCACTGCTCAAACGCGGCGTCGAGATTCCGCCCGGCGGCCAGCGAGGCCACCCAGAACCGCTCGGGATATTTCCGGATGATGCTGAGGGTGCTCTGGCCGATGGAGCCGGTAGAGCCGAGAATGGCAATCTGCTTCAACTTTTCAAGTCCCCGAAATCGTGCGCAATCGGTGGTTTAGAAGGACTGAACTAACAAAGCGTACCACAGCACGGGAGCCGCGATGAGCAGCGCGTCGATGCGATCGAGCACGCCGCCGTGCCCCGGCAGCAGTGAGCCTGAGTCCTTCACGCCGGCC
>JBAUHD010000293.1:0-4730 GCA_049680085.1 Acidobacteriaceae bacterium | reverse complement strand
ATCTGGCCGTTGGTTTTTGGGTTCCAGACGGGCGAAACATCCGGGCCGCGGAATGCGGTGACTCGATGCAGACTGCCCCCGTCCGGGCCGGTGGTGTAAATCTCATTATCGCCGGTGCGGCTGGAGGAGAAGGCGATCTTCGTGCCGTCGCTTGTCCAGGCTGGGGAAAGCGAAGTCCCACCCGGAGAAACAAAATGAACCGGCCGATGCAGCGTCAGCGAATACATCCGAATGGTCCACCCCTCGTGCCCAAGCGCGGAGAAGGCGAGGCGGGAGTTGTCGGGCGAAACACGCGGCGAGAGCGAGATGGTGCCGAGGTGCGTGACCTGGTGGGCGTTGTGGCCGTCGTAGTCCATCACCCAGATCTCTTTATTGTCGCCTCGTTTGGAGACGTAATAAATGTGCGTCTCGCAGATGCCGTCAAGTCCGCCTCCCAATCGCGCGATGATTTCATCGGCGAAGCGGTGGGCGACCTGGCGCGTGTTCTCAACGGCGGCGTCGTCCGAATATTGCTTGCCCAGAATCTGCGGGGTCTGCGGATTCTTTGCGTCGAACAAATATCCCTGCACCGACACTCGGCCTCCGCTGACGGCGATGTTGCCGAAGGCGACCATGGCGGCGTTGGAGGGCGCCGCGGCCCATTGGTCCAGATGAATTTCCGCCGGCGCGCCGGGCATTTCCGGCGGCTCCATGCTGGGGGACACCATGTCGAAGATGCCGGCATTCTTCAGGTCGTTGTAGAGGGTCTGGTCGAAAATCGACTTGAGCTGGAGCGTCTGCGAGTCATTATTCAGCGGCTTGAACCTGGCCGATGCAAGCCGGATGCGCTGGACGCCTAGATTGGTTCCGGTGCGGACCCAATCCTGGGCTTGAAGCGCGGGAGTGATGGCGAGGGTGAAAAGAAGTGCGAGAAATATGGGGAGGAATCTTTTTCCGTTCATCGGGCCTCTGCGGGGGTTAGCGTGCTGGCGGACTGGACGGGATGGGGCATGGTCGGGACTTGCCTCGTGTTGGACGTAAAGGAAGCGAATTGGACAGCCTCATTTACTAATGCTGGCTGAGTTTATAGGTAAAAGTGTACTCCACCGATACGCTCCCTTTGGAGTAACCACCTGGGAGCGCGCTGAAATTTTCCACCCGCTGGACCGCGCGCAATCCGGAACTGTCAAGCGAGGACGAGCCGCTGCTCTGCTCAACGCGAATATTGCTCGGCGTTCCGTCCTTGGAGATGGAGAACGTCACCCGGACCTGGCTGCCGTAGGGTGTGCGCGGGTCCACTTCCTGCGTGTACCAGGCCTGGCTCACCTTCCGCTGAATCAGGCTGACGTACCACGGGTAGTTGAATCCGTTGCTGCCTCCCGTCACCGTGACCGGGCTGGGCGGCCCGTCCTGCGTGGGCGCGACGGAGCGCGGCATCTGCGTGGCCGGAGCCTCGCCATACTGCGCGTGGTATTGCTGCTTGGTCGGTTGCGCGTATTTTGACGACTTCTGCTCAACATGGGCCTGCTCCCGCTTGGGCACAGGTTTCTCGTGCTTCTCCACCTTCTTCTTCGGCGGCGGCACCTTCCGCTCGGCAATGGGTATCGCATCGGGCGGAGGCACGGAAGCAATGCTGGGCAGCGGCGGCGCGGGTGACGGCGACGGCATCTCCGTCGCCAGCACGTTGGGCGTGGGCGGCGTGTCCTGCGGAAGCGGAATGGAGGGCGCGGAGCTGACCAGCGTCGCCTGAATCGCCCCCGGCGCCTGCTGGTTGCCCCACTCATTGTGGTGCATGAAGTGGCTGGCGAAGGTCGCCAGCACGGCGGCGGCAATAAAGCCGCCGTGAAGCAGCAGCGAGCCCGGAATGCGCGGCTTGCCCAGAGTCTTCGGGTCAAGGCCCTGCGCAGCCTCGTGTTGTATGGCGCGTCCCTGCATAAAACGGTCCTACTTATGAGACGCAGCGCCCTTTTGGATGGGCTGGGTGACGATGCTGATGTGGGTGATTCCGGCCTGCTTTACCGCGTCCATCACCGAGGCGAACGCGCCGAACGGCACCGCCTGATCGGCCTCCACATAGATGACCTGCTGCGAGGCGTCCACGCCCGGCTTCGCCAGCAGCGAAGGCAGCTCGGAGAGGTTCACCGGCTTGTCTTCCAGAAAAACTTCCTGGTCCTTATTGATGGTCACGACCATCCGCTGCTGCGTGATCTCGCGCACCGTTTTGGTCTTCGGCACGTTGACTTCAATGCCGGACTGAAGCACGGGCGCGGTGAGCATGAAGATGACCAGCAGCACCAGCACAACATCCACCAGCGGAGTAATGTTGATCTCCGAAAGCGAGGTGCGCGTGGCTCCGTTGCTAGCCGTGAAGGCCACGAGCGGCCTCCCTTTGGATCGGATCGTCCGTGGGCTTGAGCGAAACTTCTTCCAGGCTGTTCAGCAGCTCGCGGGCGAAGTCGTCCATGCGCGCTCCAAAGTCGCGAGCGCGCGCGGCAAAGCTGTTGTAGGCCACCACAGCGGGAACGGCGACCAGCAAACCGGCGGCCGTGGTGATCAGGGCTTCTGAAACGCCCGGCGCGACGGCGCGAAGCGTGGCCGCGCCAGCCGTGCCAAGTCCGTGGAAGGCGTCTACGATGCCCATCACCGTTCCGAACAGGCCGATGAAGGTCGCGGTTGAGCCAATGGTCGCCAGCGAGGTGAGTCGATTTTCCATCGCCGTCAATGATTCGCTGGAGGCGGTCTGCGCTGCGCGCTCCAACGCCGTGATATTGGCCGGAGGGCCGTAGCCTCCCGTCTGCCGCCGGTAGGTTTCGTATACCTCGTCGAAAACAGCCACCAGCGGGCTGGGCTTGAACTGCTCGCTCACCGTGGCGATTTCCTGCAGGCGCGTGGCCTTGCGGAAGGCGCGCAGGAAGCGGCGGCTCTGTGCGGCGGCGCGGCGGAAGCTGCCCCACTTGCCGAGAATCACGGCCCAGGACCAGACGCTGCACGCGAACAGGATGGCCAGCACGATCATGGCGATGGTCCCGCTGTTGCGGAGCATTTCCATAATTGCGCTGCCGCCGGTGGTCTGGGTCAAGGGCGCGCCTGTATCCGCTTGCAGGAGAAAAAGGGCGAAGAGGAGGTGTGTCATCGGTACTCTCGTTTTACGGTATCAGACTCGGGGCGCGGGGCACAGAGCCCAAAGGTAGGGTACAAGGGAAAATCGCCTCTGTGGTTGCGTGGTTTGGTTCGCCCCGCTGTTTTGCTCTGGCAAGATGCTTGGTAGGATGCGAGTCTGGGCTGGAATATTTACCGGGCTCTCAGCCCCTGAGGGCTCTTCCTGCTTCGAATCCGCGTTTCCATCAAGATCAACGACCAGACCCCGATGGTGAGAGGAACATGAGTCCCGTAATCTCGGACGACAACAAGGCGGCGCAGACACCCCGAAGCCCCAAGCGGCACTCGCCCATCTTCCTGGCCGTGTTTGCTGTGTTCATTCTGATGACTACCTTCTGCGTGCTGGCTACGCCGCTGGGCGCAATTCTGGCGGGGCTTACCAGCCACGACACAATTTGCTTCTGGACGAGCGGACGTCTGCTGGTGCACGGACACAATCCGTATGAACGGGAAGCGGTGGGCGCAATCGAAGCGGCGCTTGGCTTCCACGTGAATCCGCAGGCGATTTTTATGATGAGGGAGCCTCCAACGGCGCTGTATCTTATCGCTCCGCTGGGGCTCTTGGGCCCGCGGGAGGGAGTCTTCGCCTGGGCACTGCTGCTGGCCGCCTGCCTGGCGATTTCGGTGCGGAGTATTGCGTCAGTCGCGGAGCGGCCGTATGAGCGCAATTTGCTGTGGTTGGGGTGTTGTTTCGCGCCCGCGCTCGCCTGCATTGAGATTGGGCAGACGGCGCTCATCGTTTTGCTGGGCCTGACGCTCTTTCTGAGATTCCACCACAGCCGTCCCTTCTGGGCGGGAGCGGCCCTATCGCTCTGCGCCATGAAGCCGCATCTGCTGCTGCCCTTCGGCGTGGTTCTGCTGGTCTGGGTTGTAGTCAGCCGAAAGTGGACCATTTTGGCGGGAGCGGTCGCCACCACCGCCATTGAGAGCGGCATCCCCATGCTCTTCGACCGCGCCGTCTGGCCCCATTATCTGGCCGCGATGCGCACCGAGAGCATCATGGATGAATTTGTCCCCACCCTCGGAACCGGGCTGCGCTTTCTTGTCGATCGGAAGGCCATGTGGCTGCAATTTGTGCCCGCCGCGCTGGGCTGCGCCTGGGCCCTCTGGTATTTCTGGAGAAACCGCGCGAAATGGGACTGGCGCACCCACGGCTCGCTCTTGACCCTGGTCTCGCTGATGGTTGCCCCGTATTCGTGGCTCACCGACAGTGCGATTGCGATTCCCGCCATTCTGTTTGCGCTCCTTGGGCCCGTGCCCCCGCGCCGCGGCAGCCTGACCCTGCTGCTGGCTCTGATGTGCGCGGCGGCGGCAGCCATGCTGACCACCTCGGTCTTCTACTCCAAGCCCAATCTGCTGGCGGGCATCGCATGGCTAGCCTGGTATCTGTACGCCGCCAGCGGCCGCAAGCCTGTGGATGAACATGAGGTCCTGAGCGATGGTTTGACGATGGCATGAAGTCGCATTCCGTTTGCCGCCCACTCCTGCTATGCTGCGCCAAGATTCTTCTTTTTCGACAGGCGCCCCATTATGCTGCTGGAGCTTCGTGCTGAAAATTACGCCGTCATCGACCACGCCATCGCCGTCTTCGG
>JBAUHD010000292.1:0-7750 GCA_049680085.1 Acidobacteriaceae bacterium | reverse complement strand
GTCGGCATCACCGGCTGGAGCTACGGCGGATTCATGACCATGTTCGCCATCACCCAGACCCATCGCTTCAAGGCCGCCGTCGCCGGAGCCGGCATCTCCGACTGGCTCAGCTACTACGGCGAAAACTCCATCGACCAGTGGATGATCCCCTTCTTCGGCGCCTCCGTCTATGACGATCCCGCCGTCTACGCCAAAAGCTCGGCCATTAACTACGTCAAAAACGCCAAGACCCCAACCCTCATCGTCGTAGGCGACCGCGACGGAGAATGCCCCGCCCCGCAATCCTTCGAGCTATGGCACGGACTCCGCGCCATGCGCGTCCCAACCGAACTCGTCGTCTACCCCGATGAAGGCCACGGCTTCCACAAATCCGCCGACCGCATCAACGTCCTCGAACGCGCCCTCGGATGGTTCGACCAATACATGCCTTAAATAGAAAAATTCGGTGTTCCGCAGTTGGCTGGAGTGCGACAAAATAGGCTGCGCGCAGCATGCTCCGCGAGTCGAGAGGTCGTGGCCTCTTCGGAAGAAGCGCCAAACGATCGATCGCCACGGAAATTCGCCGAACCCCAGGGCGCAGTCCTTAGAATGGAGAAGAGGATGCAAATATTGGCGATCCCGAGGCAGCCGTCAGACGGATGCTCCCCCAATCGCGTTGGATTGGTGACGAGCGCCAAGGGTATTTTCCGCTTTACCCTGTCTCTGCTCAAAAATCCCGCGTCGGTGGGAGCTCTGTTTCCCAGTTCCCCCCAACTTTCGAGCTTGGTCGCGTCTCAGGTGGATGGGGAGAGTTCTTACGTCCTCGAGATAGGGGCGGGCACGGGATCCATCACGGACGCGCTGCTCAACTCCGGCCTGCCATCCAGCCGGTTATTGGTGATCGAGCGCGATCCCGCGCTGGTCGCGCACTTGCGTAAGCGCTTCCCCCACGTCCGGGTTCGCTGCGGCGATGCAAAAGATGCGAAAGCCATCCTTGACGAGGAGGGCCTGTCCGAAGTACAGACTCTCATTTCGAGTTTGCCCATTTCCAATTTGAACGGCCCGGACCGGATCGCGATGGTGCGTGGAATGATGGCGGCGCTGGCTGCGGACGGCCAACTCATTCAATATACTTATGCGGCGAATTGTCCTCTCCCAACGGCTCGGCTCGAACTGGAAGCCGAACGTCTCGGCCGCGTCTGGATGAATATTCCGCCGGCCGTCGTCTGGAGATTCACGCGGCGCAGCCAGGCCGATGCACTTTAGGTTCCAGCACCGGCGGCACTTGCGGCGCCGCCGATTCGCAAGGGCTGCGACTTCAGAATGACCGCTACCTGATACCCACGACCATCGAGTGTGGGCCGGCCAGATGCTCGACTCGGGTTTCGCGGAATCCGGCTTCCTTCATCCACCCCGCGCAGTCGGCTCCGGTGTAGTCGAACCCGCCGGGGGTTTCGATCAGCATATTCAGGCTCATCAGCAGCCCGAATGTATGTGTGGAGCGATCGTCATCGATGATGCTGTCATAGACGATGATCGCGCCGCCCTCCGGCAGTGCTTCCCAGGCTTTGCTGAGCAGCATTCGCTTTGTTTCAAGATTCCAGTCATGCAGAATGTGGCCCATCATGACCACATCGGCCTTGGGCATCGGCTGATCGAAGAAACTGCCGGGCGAGAATTTCACCCGTCCCGAAAGTCCATTCGCCGTCACATAGTCTTCGAAAACAGGTCCCACCTCGGGCAGATCAAAGCCGGTTCCCTCGATATGCGGATTGGCCAGGGCTACCTGAGTGATCAAGTCACCCTGGGCGGTTCCGACATCCACGGCGGTCCGGTACTGGTTCCAGGGAAATTTGCGGGCGATCGCCATATTTGCTCCATGACTGATGCCGGTCATGGCCCGCAGGAACTGCTTCAAGCGCGCCGGGTCGGCGTAGATCTGCGCGAAAGGGTCTGGGCCGCCGTCTCGCGCTTCGTTTTGCGGCAGTCCGGTGCGCAGCGCCGTCGTCAGGTGGCCCCAGAACGGATAAAGCCGGTGGTTGGCCATTTCAAGCATCCCGCCGATATACGACGGCTTGCGCTTGTCGAGAAACATATCCGTGGACGGCGTGTTGTGGTACTTGCCGTCGCGGCGCTCGAGAAATTCGAGCGCCACAAGAGTGTCAAGAAAGTCGCGCGCGGACCGCGGATGGAGGCCCAGCCGGCCCTCAAGAGTTTCGAGATCCGCCGGGTGTTTGGCCAGCTCTGTGAACAGTTCCATTTCCACCGCACTCAACAGAGCTTTCGAAGCCAGGAAGCCAAGTCCTACCTGCAGAATCTGATCGGGTTGCGGTTCGTTCATTTGTCGTCCTCCGAAGAATGGCGTGGAGTATAGCAGTCCCGATCGTTATTAAGACAGCAAAAACCGCCAGGCCAAAAACGGTCAACAAAGAGGCGGACGGGGCTAGAAACCCGCTGACCGCGCTGCCGGTGCGGTGTGGAATCACTCCCTGTCAGGACGCCCTCCGTTCCCTGCTCGTCTCACCCGCGCCCCATAAACCATCTCCCAAAAAAGAAATGAGGCCCGGACAACTCAAATCCCCCGGCCGCACCCGGCACGCGCCTGAACGCCGTTGCTTTTGTTACACTCTGTTCCATGCGGCGGTTTTTCACCCTTCTTTTTCTCCTGGTCCTTTCCATCCCCACAGGGCTCTCCATCACCGGCTGCCTCACCCCCGTCGGCGACTATTGCAACGGTGCCGGTTACGGACCCAAAAAGAACCAGGTCAACGCCATCGATCTTGAGCCCAAGACCACCGGCATTTCCCTCTCCTGGGGACAAACCTCCCAGCTCGGCTCGCCCTCCGCGACCTCCTGCGGAGCCGGCAATCCCATCAGTGTCAGCCACTACAATTACGGAAGCAGCAATCTCCAACTGGCTGACATCTCGCCCAACGGCTTCATCTGCGGCGGCACCTGGAACCGCAACAGCCCCGGCGGCATCGCCGACTACACCATCTGCACTCCGCCCGCCGGCTCCAGCAGCGGAACCTGCACCGCCTCCACTTGCGGCGTTGTGAACATGACCGTCGCCGCCTCCGGAGTTTCCAGCAACCCGGTGCCCGTCTACGTCCATCCCCCCATAACATCCATAAGTATTGACCCCAACTCCTCGGTCGAAAGCCGCTGCTACTCGCAGAACGAGACCGGCCCGACTCTCAGTCCATCGGGAACGCCCCCGACCGTGAAGGTCCTCGGGCCCAACGGCGTCCCCATCAACGCCGCCGATGTCGGAACCATCACCTATAAGGCCGTCACCGCATCCGTCGTCAACATCAATAACACCAGCGCCACCGGCACCGGCGTCAACGGAGCCACCACCGCCAATATGCCGGGCTCCACCGTCATTAACGCCACCGTATCGCAGGCCAGCTCCGGCTCCGCCGCGGGATACTTCTACACCTGCCCGCCCAAAAGCATCACCCTCTCGGTGATCGGAAACCACACCGGAGACGGAGTCACCACCCCCATCACCGTCAACTCCAGCACGCCGGTCAACATCAGCGCCATCGTTACCGATACCAACAACCAGACGATCAACGGCCTCTCCTTCGATTACACCTCCACCGAGCCGCAGAACATCACCGTCAGCACCATCGGCCAGGTCGCCACCAAGTGGCCGGGCGATGCTTCCATCACCGCCATCTGCCAGCCCAACTCCTGCAATCCCGCTCCTCTCAGCAAAATCGGCGTCTTCGGAACCGGCACGCCCATCGTCAGCAACACCCTCCGCTTCACCTCGCCCGGGCGCAACAGCAATCTCCTCTGGATGGCCTCCACCCAGTCCCAGTTCTTCTCCTCCATCGACCTCACCACCGGAGTCCCCGGCTCGCCCGTCCGCCTGCCCTACATCCCCAACTCCATGGTCATGGACCAGAACGGCACCACCCTCTACTTCGGCAGCTACCGTGAGTTGATGATCTATGGAGCCTCCACCAACTCCCTCGCCAAGGAAGTCACCGCCGTTCCCGGCGTCGTCCTCGCCGTCTCGCCCGACGGCGCCAACGTCGTCGTCAACGACCAGTTGCGTCAGATCATTTATCTCTACGCCACCGCCAGCGGAACCGCCACCAGCGTCGCCGGCGTGGCCACCCGCGCCCAGTTCTCCCCGGACGGCAAAAACGTCTACATCGTCGGTCCCAACGCCCTCTACGTCCACAATCAAGCCACCGGCTGGAGCACCTACACCGCCGCGACCAACCCCTCCGGCCCCACCCAGCCGTCCGCCGCCTGCAACCTGAACAACAACACTCCCGGCGCCGCGGCCTTCGACCCGTTCTGCGGGCCCAATCTGGCCGTCACGGTTCCCAGCGTCGGCCCCTTCATCAGCGGCTCGCCCACCACCGCCTGGGGATTCTGCCCCAGCGTCTCCGGCTCCCAGCCCGTCTATTATCCAAAAGCCGCCAGCCTCGGCATCCAGACCGACGCGCTCGCCGCCACCGAGAACGGCCAGCACATCCTCGGCGCCGACAAGAATGACAACAGCCTCTCCGACATCTGGGTCTATCAGGACGCGGCCAAAACCATGCCCGGAATCCCCACCGGTTCCTGCCCCTCGACTGACCCCAACCAACCCGACGGCAACACCGCCCAGCTTGGACTCACCCTTGCCACCACCTTCAACCAGACTCCGCTCGGCATCACCGCCTCGGAAATCGATCAGGTGGTCGCCGCCCCCAACTCCAACGTCGCCTTCGTAACGTACAATTCAGCCTCGGCCAGCGGAATCCTTCCCGCGTATCAGCCTTCGGCCACCGCCGGCCAGGCCGGAACCCTCACCCGGATCCAGCTCTCCGGAGCCGCAAAATCTCCCCTCTCCGGAATCTTCTCTCCCAACGAAACCCTCTTCTTCGTCGGCACCTCCGGCGACGACCTCGTACACTTCATCGATCCCGTCACTCTCCAGGACACCAAAACCATCAACCCCGGCCTGATCGACGCCAGCGGCAACCCCGTCCCCGTGCAGATGATGGCCGTCAGACCCCGCACCACGCTCTAACGCCAAAATGACAATGTTGTGCCCAGCCACAACATTGTCATCCCGACCGAAGCGACCAGCGGGAGCGTAGTGGAGGGACCTGCACTCCTTTTTTCTCATCCACATGGCATTTGATTTATTCCGAAACCACTATAATAGAAGTAGAGAACAAAAAGGACGCCCAGACCGGGCGTCCTTTTTTCATGGAAAGAGCTGAATCGGCTTTTGAAGGGGACGGGCTTCAGCCCGTCCGTTAAGGAGACCCAAAATCAACGCGGGCTTTAGCCCCTGAGGGATAATACTTTCGACATAATGCCCCATAAGACCTTTGTTTTCAGGATCAAATTTGCTAAGTCCTTTGTTTTCAAGATCACTTTCAACTTTTTGAGCATTTTTTTACCGACAGCGCCGCAGAACCATGCGCCTCCCGCCAGACCTGTTAAGGTTTTTTCAGCACAGAGAATCACTCATGGCCGACTCCGCAACATTCCGTCAACCCTCGCTCCTCATTGCCGACGATCAGCCCCACATCCTCGACGCGCTCGATCTGCTGCTCGCGCCCGAAGGCTTTCGCCTCGAAAAAGCCCGCTCCCCCTACGCGGTCCTCGAAGCCCTCAAATCCGGCTCCTACGACGCCCTCCTCATCGACCTCAACTACACCCGCGACACCACTTCCGGACAGGAGGGTCTCGACCTCCTCACCCACATCAAGTCCCACGACCCGCAGATGCCCGTCATCGTCATGACCGCGTGGGCCAATGTCGAGCTGGCCGTCGAAGCCATGCGCCGCGGCGCGCAGGACTTTATTCAGAAGCCCTGGGACAACGCCCGCCTGCTCGCCATCCTCCGCACCCAGATCGACCTCCAGCACGCCGTCCGCCGCGCCCAGCGCCTCGAAGCCGAAAACCGCATCCTCCGCGCCGAAGGCCTTCCTGAAATGATCGCCACCGCGGCCGCCATGCAGCCCGTCCTCGCCACCATCGCCCGCATCGGACCCTCCGACGCCAACGTCCTCATCACCGGCGAGCACGGAACCGGAAAGGAAGTCGTCGCCCAGACCCTCCACGCCATCTCCGCCCGCGCCTCCCGCTCCATCGTCGCCGTCAACACCGGAGCCCTCCCCGAAGGCACCTTCGAAAGCGAGATCTTCGGCCACGTGAAAGGAGCCTTCACCGACGCCCGCGCCGAACGCATCGGCCGCTTCGAGCTCGCCGACGGCGGCACCCTCTTCCTCGACGAAATCGCCAACATCCCCACCCGCCAGCAGGCCAAGCTCCTCCGCGTGCTCGAAACCGGAGAACTCGAGCGCGTCGGCTCCTCCAAAACCCGCCGCGTCGATGTTCGCGTCCTCTCCGCCACCAACGCCGATCTCCACTCCGAGCTCGAAGCCGGACGCTTCCGCCCCGATCTCCTCTTCCGCCTCAACACCGTCGAAATTCATCTCCCGCCGCTCCGCGAACGCCGCGAAGACATCCCCCCGCTCGCCGCTTACTTCCTCGCGCGCTATGCCCAGCGCTACCGCAAGCCGGTCAGCGGCCTCGATTCCGCCGCCGTACAGGCCATGCTTCAGCACTCATGGCCCGGCAATGTCCGCGAGCTGGATCACACCCTCGAACGCGCCGTCCTCATGGCCCGCGGACCTCAGATTGAAGCCGCCGACCTCGGCCTCAATTCCGCCCGCGCCGCCGCCCCCACCCTCGACGAGATGAGTCTCGAATCGGTGGAGAGTATCCTCATCCGCAAGGCCCTCGCGCGCGCCGCCGGCAACGTCAGCCACGCCGCCGACGCCCTCGGCCTCAGCCGCGGCGCCCTCTACCGCCGCATGGAAAAATATGGCATCCCGTCCTCAAATTAAAGATGTCATCCTGAGCGAAGCGACCGAGGCCGAGGGTGGCCCACTCAAGCGCTTTTGCTTGAGTGGGGAACAGTCCTGGCTCTCAGAATGAGCAACGATGCCGATAGGACCTGAACCCATTCCCGGAACAACGCCCCGCCATCCCCGCCTCCGCTTTGAAACCCGCCTGCGCCTCTACAGTGCCGTGCTCTGCCTGCCCATCCTCGGCCTCCTCGCCGCCCTGCTGCTCGTCGAGCATCTGTCCACCACCGCCGTCGTCAGCATTCTCATCCTCGTTGCGCTCTGCCTGCTCTTCGCCGTCACCGCCTTCATCGATCAGGTCGTTCGACCGCTTCAGACCCTCGCCAACGTCGTCGCCTCCCTCCGCGAGGAAGACTACTCCTTCCGCGCTCGCGGAGCCCGCCCCAACGACCCCTTCGGCGACCTGGCCATCGAAATCAACGCTCTCGCCGACGCGCACCAGACCCAGCGCCTCGGCTCGCTCGAAGCCGCCGCCCTCTTCCGTCGCGTCATCGCCGAGCTTGACGCGCCCGTCCTCGCCTTCGATCAATCCAACCGCCTGCGCCTCATCAACCCCGCCGCCGAGCGCCTCTTCCGCATCAACGCCGCCCGCGACCTCGGACGAACCGCCGCCGAACTCCATCTCGAAATGCTCACCCGCCCCGCCGAGGACTCCGCCCACCCCGGCGAGGCCGTCATTCAGATCCCTGGCGGGGAGCAAGACCGGCTCGTCCGCGCTCCCTCCCGCTGGATGGTTCATGCCACGCAGTTTCGCCAGCGCGGCATCCCTCACACCCTGCTGCTGCTCTCCGACGTGAGCACCGCCCTCCGCGAAGAAGAGCGCGTCGCCTGGCAGCGCCTCATTCGCGTCCTCGGCCATGAAATCTCCAACTCCCTCG
>JBAUHD010000291.1:0-3666 GCA_049680085.1 Acidobacteriaceae bacterium | reverse complement strand
TGTCCGGCCTCGACGCAACTGCCATGAGCGTCTCGTTCGTCGAGGTCGCGAGCCCGTACCAGTCGGTCAACCGTTCGCTGAAGTACGTTCCGCTCTTTCTGGGGCTGGTGTTTCTCTCCTACTTCATTTTTGAGGTGACGACCGGAAAGCGCATTCATCCGGCGCAGTACATTCTGGTGGGGATGGCGCAGATTATTTTTTACCTGCTGCTGCTTTCGTTCGCCGAGCGCATAGGGTTTGACTTGGGTTTTCTGATCGCGGGCATTGCCTCGGTGGGGCTGCTTTCGGCGAATGCGGGATGGATTCTTGCGAGCCGGCGGCAGGGATTCCGGGCGCTGGCTATTTTCAGCTTGCTATATCTGCTCATTTATATGTTGCTGCGCCTGGAAGACAATGCGCTGCTGGTGGGCGCGCTGGCCAGCTTCGCCGCAGTGACGGCGGCCATGTATTTCACTCGCAATCTGGATTGGTATGGTTCGCTGCCTGAGAGAGCCGCACCGGCTGTGAGGGAGTAATGGACAGTTTTGAAATTCAGCAACAGTTTTGGCAGCTCACTTCGCGAAGTTAGAAAATAATTGAATTTGTCACAATATAGCTTGCATTTCTTCGCGGAAGTATGGCAAAGTATCTTCTGCACAGGAGACGTTCCATGCGAACCACAACGCATAATTCGATTGGATGGCTGCCACAGGCGGAAGTCTGCGTCGGCTCCGGAACGTTCTATCTTAAGTTTCAATAGCTTTCCGGCTACCTGATCCTGTGCTTTCCCGCACATCTTTGCTGAGTGGTGAAGAGAACAGCTTCATCGACTGTGAATCGGCGCCTGCTTTGCAGGCAGCTGTTTTCGCTTGTTCCCTCAGCGGATTACGCAGGGCCGGTGGCCGCAAGCTGACAATCGCAACGCACTGAGTGGCGAAGAAGACAGTTCCTTCGACTTGGACCGAAACAGAATACTGTCTTCGTTTGATCCCTCAGTGACTTACTTGAAGCATCGATGGCGACAGAGAAGAGTTACTTTCTGCCTATGAAGCCGCAGGGCCAGGAACCCTGCAAGCAAGAAGGATTCCGGGACGGGGCGTAGCCCTGAACCACAATGTACCGGCATCAGCATGGCTCTGAAACTCTTTTCGACGAATCGCCGATGCAACTTACAATTCGGCCGGTGGCGCAGATAACAGTTACTTCGCCTGATAAGCCGGTGGTTGCAGGTTCGATTCCTGCCGCGAGGCAACTCGCGTAGCTCAATGGCAGAGCACCGTTGTCTGTTATCGACTGATTCCCCGGCCAACCAAATTCCGGCTCTGCGCCGGTTAGAAAGGCTTGCCATGAGCAAGGTATATGTGAAGGGAGGAACACCTGTGGGATCTGCGTCATTGTGCCGGACCTGCAGGAGCGCTCACATTCTGAGCGGATACCGCGAATCTGAGATGGTGGTGGTTTGTACGGCTACCTATCCTGATTTTCCGGTGCCGTTTGTTGTGCGCGAATGCACGGGATTCACGGACAAGTCGAAGCCCGACTGGGACGAGATGGAGAAGTTCGCCATCGACATTGCCCCGGTCAGCTTCGCGAAGAAGGTCGGGTTTCGTTCGCAGGAAAGAAGGCGGGAGAAAGACGACCGCACAACCATCAAGAACTGAGAAACGGCGCCGGTGGCGCAGGCAACAGATACTTCAACGGTAGCGATGCAGGTTCGAATCCTGCCGCGGAGTTGCAACTCGGTCGTGCAATTCGCGTAGCAATCTGTTGTCGTTTATTCCCCGGCGTAGCTTGACGAATGAAAGGAGGGACAAGTGGCACGTTTGAACATTTTGAAGCTGGCGAATCTGGCGCCGCGCACTCACGAGGGTGCGCCTGCAAAGCGGATCACCGACGAGCAGGCTCTGCGGCGCAGCGTGCTGGCCTGCCTGTTGTGGGAGAGCCAGTTCTACGAGGATGGAGTGGAGATCGCGGGGCGAGTCCGCGAGCTTGTGCCGAAGGTGGAAGCCGCGAAGGTGGCGGCTTTGGCAGTGGAGGCACGCGAGGCGATGAAGCTGCGTCACGCACCACTGTATCTGGTTCGCGAAATGGCGCGGCACGCGACGCATCGCGGTCTTGTGTCTGAGACCCTCGCCCGCGTCATCCAGCGTGCGGATGAGATGGCCGAGTTCGTGGCCATCTACTGGGCCGAGGGACGCGCTCCGCTGAGTGGACAGGTGAAGAAGGGCCTGGCGGCCGCCTTCCCGAAGTTCGACGAGTATGCACTGGCAAAGTATGATCGCGCCGGTGCGGCTCGGCTGCGAGATGTCCTCTTTCTGTGCCACGCTCGTCCGCGCGATGCGGCCCAGGCTGCACTGTGGAAACGCCTGATCGATGGAGAGTTGGCCACGCCCGACACCTGGGAGGTGGCGCTCTCCGCCGGTGGCGACAAACGTGCCATCTGGGAGCGGCTGCTCAGCGAGCGCAAGTTGGGCGCTCTCGCCCTGCTTCGCAACCTTCGCAACATGAAGGATGCGGGCATCAGTGAGGATCTCGTGCTCAGTTCGCTGGCGGCCATGAAGACCGACCGCGTACTCCCGTTCCGCTTTCTCGCTGCAGCGCGTTATGCGCCGCAGTGGGAGGCGGCGCTGGAGCGCGCGATGTTCCGCTCGGTTGAAGCACGCGAGAAGCTGCCAGGCCGGACCGTTCTGCTTGTGGACGTGTCCGGGAGCATGACGGCCGCCCTATCCGGCCGGTCGGAGATGCTGCGCACCGACGCGGCGTACGGACTTGCGGTGCTGTTGCGGGAGATTGCGGATGAGGTGAGTCTCTACACCTTCTCCGACACGCTCAAGCGGGCGCCGGCACGGCGCGGATTCGCGCTGCGCGATGCGCTCGACCAGAGCCAGCCCCACAGCGGCACACAGTTGGGCGCGGCGCTGGAAAAGATCGATGAGCGGTACGACCGCATTATCATCATCACGGACGAGCAGTCGCACGACCGTGTACCCGCGCCGAAGGGTCGCGGCTACGTGGTGAACGTAGCCAGCTACCGCAACGGCGTTGGATATGGCGCGTGGACGCACATCGACGGTTGGAGCGAGTCCGTTGTCGAGTACATCCGCGAGCTGGAGCGCGCCGAAGCGCAGTAACTCAACCCAACTTGTACGGCCGGCGAAGAGCGATCTTCGCCGGCCGCTTCGTCATATTGGGCTCACTTCGGCACTCCGCTGCGCAAAGGTATAGTTTGCTGACAGTGTGCCCGGATGGCGAACCCGCGACCAGCGGGAGGGGCCATGCGAAGCAGTTTTCGCCCTGCGCGCAGCAGTCAGATGCGCATGGGCATGATGATGTAGCGGTACTTAAATTCGCTGTCGGGGTCTTCGGGGCGGACCTGGCCAGCGGATTGCGCGTCTTTGAATTCGAGGCGGACTTCGCCGGTGTTGCCGATGGCCTTGAGGAAATCGATGAGATAGGCGGAATTGAAACCTACGACCAGCGGATCGAAATTGTAGGGGGTTTCGATGGTGTCTTCCGACTCGCCGGATTCGGTGGATTGCGAGGAAACTTTCAGCTCGTTTTGTTCAAGCCGCATCTTAACGGCTCCGGAGCGCTCATCGGCAAACTGGGCGACACGTTGGATGGAGCCCATGAGGTCTTCACTGCGGACGACGACGAATTTGTTGTTGTCGCGGGGCATGACGGCTT
>JBAUHD010000290.1:0-19222 GCA_049680085.1 Acidobacteriaceae bacterium | reverse complement strand
AGATGAACGCGGACGTCGCGGTGCTGGGCATTCCCTTTGACAACACGGCATCCATGCGTCCGGGGTGCCGGCAGGCGCCGCGAGCGCTTCGCGATGCCTCGGCGCGCTTCTCCTGGCTGGGAGAGCCGCGGGGTGGTTCCGGCTATTTTGATATTGGCCGGAATGTAACGCTGATGGCCGGCGTTCGCATGGTGGACGCGGGCGACGTGGATGTTGGGATTGACGCGGCGGTGACTCGCGAGCGAATTACCGCTCATGTTGGGTCCATTCTTGAGCGCGGCCTGCTGCTCGCATCGATTGGCGGGGACCACTCGGTGAGCTTTCCGATTGTGGCGGCGTTTGAGAAATTCGCGCCGCTCACCGTCGTTCTGCTGGACGCGCATATGGACTATCGCGACAGCTCGATGGGACTGAAGTTCACCAACAACAGCCCGTTCCGCCGCATTCACGAGTTGCCCTTCGTCGAGCGCATCGTCACGATTGGCGTGAGGGGAATCAAGAGCACAGACCGCGAGTACCGCGAGAGCCTGGAGCATGGGAATTTGATTTTTCCGATGGAGCGGCTGCATACCGATGGGATAGACGCGATCATTCGGGAAATTGGGGAGATTGGAAACTACTATCTGAGCCTGGATATCGATGGGCTTGATCCTTCGATCGCCCCCGGCACGGAGAGTCCGGAGGCGGATGGAGTGAGCTATCGACAGGCGAAGCGGTTGTTTCGCGGGCTTGCCGCGCATGGAAAGCTCGTCGGCGTGGATATTGTCGAGGTGAATCCTTATCTCGATCACGCAGAGCTTACCCAGCATATGGCCGTGCAGTTGCTGCTTGAAGCGATTGCCTCGGCGTTTCAGATTAGAAATTCGGAGACCGGAATCAATGATTGATCTTGCAAGCTATGAGGTGTGGTTTGTTCCTGGGTCCCAGACACTGTATGGGGAAGCCACGCTGAGGAAAGTGGCGGAACACGGGCGTGAGATGGCGGGCGAATTCTCCAATGCCCCGGAAATTCCGGTCAAGGTGATTTGCCGTCCCGTGATGACGGACGCGGCAAGCATTCAGGAGTTGTGCCTGGAGGCGAACCGCGCCGCGAACTGCGTCGGGATGATCACCTGGATGCATACCTTTTCTCCCGCGCAGATGTGGATTGCGGGCCTGAAGTCTCTGAGGAAGCCGCTGCTTCATCTGCATACGCAGTTCAATCGCGAGCTTCCGTGGTCGACGATCGATATGGATTTCATGAATCTGAATCAGTCGGCCCACGGCGACCGGGAGTTCGGGTTTATCACAAGCCGGCTGAGGGTGCCGCGCAAGGTTGTGGCGGGATATTGGCAAGACCCAAGCGTGCGACAGGAGATTGCGACGTGGGCGCGGGCGGCCTGCGCCTGGCACGACGCGCAGAGCCTGAGAGTCGCGCGCTTTGGCGACAACATGCGCCAGGTGGCGGTGACGGAAGGCGACAAAGTTGAAGCGAGAATCAAGCTGGGGTATTCGGTAGAAGGATATGGGGTGGGGGACCTTGTGGATCGGGTTCAACAGGTTTCCTCCGCGGATGTGGATGCCCTGATCGCCGAATATGAAGCGAGCTACACGCTGGCCGAGCCATTGCGCGTGGGGAAGGAAAAGCGGGAGGCTCTGCGCGATGCGGCGCGGACCGAGATTGGGCTGCGGCGCTTTCTGGAAGAAGGCGGGTTCGGAGCGTTCACCGATACATTTGAGGATCTGCATGGTTTGAACCAATTGCCCGGAGTGGGCGTGCAGCGGTTGATGGCGGACGGATACGGCTTTGGGGCGGAAGGAGACTGGAAGACCGCCGCGCTGGTGCGGGCCATGAAGGTGATGAGCGCCGGACTCGAAGGCGGGACCTCCTTCATGGAGGACTACACCTATCACTTCAAGCATGGCGGACAGGTACTGGGGGCGCACATGCTGGAGGTTTGCCCTTCGATTGCGGCTGCGAAACCGTCGCTGGAGATTCATCCGCTGTCGATCGGTGGGAAAGATGATCCAGTGCGCCTGGTTTTTGACTCGCGAACCGGACCGGCGGTGGTGGCTTCCGTTGTCGATATGGGGGATCGCTTCCGACTGGTGGTGAACACGGTCGAGGTGGTGGCGGCGGAGGAGCCGCTTCCGAAATTGCCGGTGGCCCGAGCGGTGTGGCGTCCGGAGCCTGATTTCAAAACGGCCACGGCGAGCTGGATTCTGGCCGGCGGCGCACACCATACCGGGTTCAGCCTGGCCCTGGGAGCTGAGCACCTGGAGGATTTCGCCGAAATGGCGGGAATTGAATTTCTGCTGATCGATGAGCACGCCACGGTGCGCTCGATCCGGAAAGAACTCAGGTGGAACGACGCATATTTTTCCAGGACAAACCGGGCCTGACCTGAAACCGGAGATTCTCCCTTCTATGTGGGATCTGATCTTCAACGCGCGCGTGAGTTCCCCGTGTCACACGGCCAAATACATCCCTCAGGGGCTAAAGCCGTATTGATTCAGGATACTTACGGACGGGCTGAAGCCCGCCCCCTTCAAAAGCGCATCTTTTTCATCAGCCTCAGGGGCTAAAGCAGAGCCAGTATTGGTGTACCCACAAGAGAAAAGCAGGTCCCTCCGCTGCGTCCGCTTCGCGGACTTCGGTCGGGATGACAAGGCTTGTATTCGTGTACACCAAAGTTAGTTTTGTTCTAAGGCCCCGTTGTTTTTGAGGAGGCACTGTACCGGCTGAAGCCCGTACCCCTCAAACTGAGACCCGGTGGCGTTTTTTTGACAGGCCTTCGTTTCCCGGATACATTTTTGTATACATTTGCAATGAGGTGATCCATGGGCGGGAACCGTCGCGAGTTTTTACTGGGAGCCGCCACGATTGCGGCTGGTGTTTCTTTGTCCTCGCTTTCTCCAGCCGCTGAACGCACCCAATCAAAAACTTTGGAGAGCGCCACTCACGCGGGGTCGCCGTTCCTTCTTGAATTTGACGGCATTGCCCTGACCAGTCTCCGGTTTGCGGGAGATGCATTTCCGACAAACTATGTGGCGACAAGGCAGAGGCTTGGGCACGTGGAGATCGCGTGGCGGCGTTCCAACAGCCCGTGGCAGAAATTCGTTTCAGCGGAAGCGGCGGCCGCGCCGGATTCGAACGGAACATATAAGGTGAAGGACGACAGCGGCGAGGCGCTGACCGTGACCCTTGGGCTGAAGCCGCAGGGGAAGCTGCTGCGCTGGACGATTGAGTTGCGGAACACGTCGTCCGGCCCGATTGAGGTGGGGGATCTGGCGCTCCCGCTGCCGATGCACGCGACCTTCAGCCCTAAAGGGGCCAAGACCCTTCCGGTGCTGAAGCACAGTTTTATTTCCGGGCATGGTTCATTTTTGTTCTGGATGCGTTCGAACAGTGTCGGCCCCTACCTGGTGATGACGCCGGAGAGCGACACGTCGCTGGAGTACTGGGACCATCTTCGTCCAAAGAGGGGACAAGGAAAGGGTCAGCGGCCCACGTTCCCGGCGTTTCGCGCCTTTGTGCACTCGGCTGCCGTGGGCGAGGAAGTCAAAGCCGCCGGAGGGCGATGGCGTCAGCCGCGCACGAGCCTTACGCTCGCGCCGGGCGCCGAGCGCACGTACGGCTTCCAGTTCGCCGGGGTGCATGACTATGAAGGCGTGCGGCAGCGGCTGGTCGAAGCAGGACTGCTCGACGTGGAGATCGCGCCGGGCATGACGGTGCCGGCGGATTTGTCCACCTGGATTGCGGTCCGGTCGAATCACGCGATCAAGAACATCGTGGCGGAGCATCCAGAGCAGACCACAATCGAGTCCCTTGGCGAGAGGAGGGGACGCAAGCTTTACCGTGTGAAGTTCAATCGGCTGGGTGAGAACATGCTGACTGTGAATCACGGCAAGGGCCGGATGACGCGGCTGGAATTCTTCGCCGCAGAGCCGCTGGAGACGCTCATTCACAAGCGTGCCGCGTTCACGACCAAGCATCAGGTTCGCGATGCCGGCAAGTGGTACAACGGTCTGCTGTGCGAGTGGAACCAGGAGTCGGGGGTACAGCTTAGCCCGGACAACTACGACCGCATCAAGGGCTGGCGCATTTATGAGGTGACGTGCGACGACCCTGGATTGAGCAAGCCGGCGTATCTGGCCAGCAAAAATGCGGAGTTTCCCGATCAGGACGAGGTAGAGGCTCTGGACTACTACATCGAGCACTTTGTGTGGGGCGGCCTACAGCGCACGACGGATGAGACTCACAGCTACGGCATCTACGGGATTCCCGACTGGAAGACCAACCGCGACAGCAGCGATCCGGGGCCGAAGGGCAAGCTCCACATCTGGCGGTGCTACGACTATCCGCACATTGTGGTGATGTACTTCAGCATGTATCGGATTGCGCGGGATACCCCGGGCATCAAAATGAAGCTGGATGCCGCGACCTACCTGGAACGCGCATACGGCACGGCGCTGGCTATGTTCACCGTTCCCATGGAGGTCACGGGCTGGTCCGCGTACACGACGGGCTTCTACAACGAGGTTGTGATTCCGCAAGTGATCGAAGAACTGGATCGGGTGGGCAAGCACGAAGAAGCTTCCAAGCTGCGCGCGCAGTGGGAGAAGAAGGTGGCGTTCTTTGTCAGCGGCAACCCGGACCTTTACGGCTCGGAGTATGCGTTTGATTCCACCGGGTTCGAGTCAACGCAAGCCATTGCGCGGTACGCACTCGATCACCCATCCACGCCGGGCATCACGCCAGAGGCGGCGGCGAAATTCAGCGAAGAGCAGATCCGGGATAACCTCTTCTGCCGGGGCGTGGTCGAGAAGGCGTATTACTACTACGGCAGCGACTACCGGGGCGGGGCGGGCGACGCTTTCACGCTGAGCTATATGTCGCCGATGGGCGGCTGGGGCGTGCTGAACCACGCGCTCTACGACCGCCGCGAACCCGACGCCACGGTCCGCCTTGGATATGCTTCTTTCCTGAGTTCATGGGCGCTGATGAATACCGGGACGCGGGAGAGCGGCTTTGGATATTGGTTTCCGGGCGAGGCGAATGATGGGGGAACGGGCGGCGGCTTCGAACCGGCGGCCCACGACGTGACGTGGCTCGGACAGGCGCTCAACCGTGGAGCATGGTATTACTCCTGTGAGACGGACCTGGGCTACTGTGGAGCGCTGCGGACGGCGGCGACCATTGTTGCGGACGATCCTGTTTTTGGGCGCTTCTGCTTCGGCGGCGAGATGCGGGCGGAAAAGGCGTCTCTGCGGATCACCCCGCGCGATGGATTGCGGCGGCGACTCCACTTGCGCACCGCCGGGCAGAAGATCGACTTTGAACTTACGGGCGCGCGGTTCGCGAAAGAACAGCCGATCGAGGTGTCCACGGCTCAGCAGAGGTTCCGCTTCACGCTGGAAACCGAGGCCACGGGCAGCGGCGAGGCGCTGCTGTCGGCGAAGGGACTGCCGTCGGGAAAATACAAGGCCGTTTGCGGGCAGGAGACGAAGGAGTTTCATTCCGATGAAGCCAAGCCCCTGCGGCTCCGCATCCCTGCCGGAAGCTCAAAGATGCGGTTGGAGATTGTGCGGGTTTAAGCGCTGGAAGCAGTTTCGGTGTACCCCCGAAAAAAATGCAGGTCCCTCCGCTGCGCTCCCTTTGGTCGCTTCGGTCGGGATGACAAGCTTTGTTTGGGATTCAGAGGTGGAAACCAATGACGGTGAGAATGACACGCAGGTCCGTGCTGGGTGGACTGGGCGCGGGTTTGGCGGAAACCCTGTTTGTGAAGCAACTGAGCGCGGCCGCCCTGCTTTCCGCACCAGCGGGTGAGCCGGGAAAACTTGACCTGAGATTGACGGCGATGACGCCGCGCGTGCTGCACATCGGCATTGCACCCGCGAACGCGCAGCCGCCCACGCGGGAATTGGGGATCGTGGAACCTCGGCATGAAGCGGCGCTCGATGCAGGATCCGCTGGGTCGCTTGTGAACTGGGGCAAGTACCGCATCCGGGTGGACGAGCCGCCGCTGCGGATCACCGTGATGGATGCGGCGCAGACGGTGCTGCAGGAGATTGAGTTTGCCACGGACAGCACGGCGGTGCGATTCCGTTTGGGCAGCCAGCCGCTTTTTGGGATGGGCGAGGGTCTGACAGGTCTGGATCGCCGCGGCACGCGAGACCGGATGCGGAACGGTGAGGGCTCGCCAGGGCTGTCCACAGCGGGGGCGCGGGTGCCGATTCCTTGGTTGATCAGCCCGGAAGGCTGGGGGATTTTTATCGGTCAGCCGATTGGGGGATTTGATCTGACAGGCGACATGGGAGTGGTGCGGTCGTCGTTTGCGACTTCGACACGCAACGTGTACCTGATTTTTGGCGACACGCCGGCGGAAGTGCTTCGCGGGTATGCTGATTTGACCGGGTATCCGCACCTGCCGCCGCTGTGGTCGCTCGGATATATGCAGTCGCACCGCACGCTGGCCAGCCGTGATGAAGTGTTGGGAATCGCGAAGACGTTCCGCGAAAAGAAGCTGCCGTGCGATGCGCTGATCTATCTGGGCACAGGATTTTGCCCCTCAGGATGGAACACGGGGCACGGGTCGTTCACATTCAATGCGGATGTATTTCCGGATCCGAAGGAGATGCTCCAGAAATTTCACGAGGAACACCTGAAGGTGGTGCTGCACGCGGTGCCGCCCTATGACTTCCATGGGAAGCTGACCGACACGGGCGCGGCCGCTCACGCGCCGGGCGATGCTGTTCCCTACTGGGCCAAACACATGCCGGTGGAAGAAATCGGCGTGGATGGATGGTGGCCGGATGAGGGCGATGGGCTGCCGGTGACGGCGCGGTTGGAGCGCAACCAGATGTACTGGGACGGGCAGATACAGGCGCATCCGGAGCGGAGGCCGTTTGCGCTGCACCGCAATGGGTATGCGGGATTGCAGCGATACGGCTGGCTCTGGTCGGGAGACATTGATTCGAACTGGAAGGCCCTGGCCGCGCAGGTGATGAACGGCATCAACGTGGGGCTTTGCGGCATTCCGTATTGGGGAACCGACACGGGGGGCTTTGTTCCGACGCGCGAACTGACGCCGGAGCTTTACGTGCGGTGGTTTCAGTTCAGCGCGTTCTGTCCGCTCTTCCGCTCGCATGGCCGCGCGTGGAAGCTGCGTTTGCCGTGGGGTTGGAACATGGGCACGCCCGGTCCGCTGGAAGGAGCCGAGAGGCTGGAGGGCTGGCCTCCGCCGCAGGATTTGCACAACGCGCAAGTGGAGCCCATCTGCCGGAAGTATCTTGACCTTCGTTATCAATTGCTGCCCTACCTTTACTCCTCGGCTGAGCAGGCGCACAGGACCGGATTGCCGCTGATGCGCGCGCTCTGGATCGACTGGCCGCAGGATGCAAAGGCGGTTACGACGAGCGATGAGTATCTGTGGGGAGATCATTTTCTGGTATCGCCGGTGCTGGAGGCGGGCGCGACCCGCAGGAAGACCTATCTGCCGGCGGGGACGTGGTGGGATTTCTGGAGCAATCAGCGGGTTGAGGGCGGTGCCGAGGTCACACGCGAGGTGGATTTGGCGACGATTCCGCTTTATGTGCGCGCGGGAGCGATTGTGCCCATGGGACCGGTGCGGCAGTATGCCGAGGAGCCCAGTGAGGAACCGGTTGTGCTGCGGGTTTATCCGGGCGCGAATGGGCGGTTCCGCTGGTATGAGGATGATGGACGCAGCTTTCGTTACCGGCAGGGCGAGTTCACGACCATGGAGTGCGCCTGGGAGGATTCATCGAGAAAGCTGACGCTCACACAGGCGGCGGGAAACCGGACAATGCCTGGAAGGAAGGTCCGGATCGAGACGATGGACCGGGGAGTGAAAAAGCTGGTTACACTTACAGGCCGCTTGACTGTAGTTGAGTTGTAGACGCGCCAGGTGCGTCCTGCTCCTGTGGTTTGCGTCCGCCGGGGCGGGCCCCCGCCCTGCATCCCTGCGAATGAGGACAAGACCGTCTGTGGATGCGCCGGCGAGGGTAGAGCGGCGTTTCTCTTTATGCTTCCAATTCGGCGATAGACATTTCGTTTCATTACTGTATAGTGGATTTGGCCCCGAATATTAGGTTTGCTTTAGGAATGAATTCGAACGTATTTTTTTGCCGGCGAATGCGGATGCTCAGGTGGTGGGGCAGCGGTCCAGGGAGCCGGGCGTCGTTCTGGATGAGACGGACATTTCACGTCACGGATTTGAGGGGGGAAAGCGGGATGGAGAGCATCCAGATGCGTAAGGCTTATCGCGGCATTGTGAACTACGGGTTGGGCATTTTGCTGGTGGCCTGTGGGCCACTTGCCAGCCTGAGAGCGCAAAGCAGCAATTCGGAACTGAACGTCAAAATCAATGCTACCGATGGGAGCTACGCTCTGTCGGGAAGTGAGGGCGTTGTTCTGCGAGCGGGCGTGGCCGTCAAGATTGACGGGCGCTGGCTGCAATCCAAAGATTATCCACGTCATACGGAAAAGCGTTCGCAAGTCACCGACGATCTGGGGCAGGCGGAAGAGTGGACGGTCACGTTTTCCGGTTTGAGCGGAGAGCCGGACCTGAGCTATCGTCTTCGCCATTATTCGGATAAGCCGTTTGCAGACCTTCAGGCAACGGTGGACAACACCACCGCGAAATCGATTGAAGTGGAAGCGATTCGGCCGGTTGCGGCCATGGGCAATCCTGTGCTCAACCTTGGCGGGCCGGTGACAGCCGACCGGATTCTTTCCGACAGCTTCAGCGAAGACCGTCCGGGCATGAGCATCCACGATTTCGGGAAGTTCTACGAGGACACGCCGAATTTGTATCGGGCGGTGGGCAGTGAACTTGTCTACAACCGGACGAGCGGAGAGAGTTTTTTTGCGGGGGCGCTGACCTCCGACAAGTTTATAACCGTCCTGCGCATTCATGCGGCGAACGATGCGGGCGGAGCGCGGATTGGCGCGCTTGAAGTGGATTCCACGGGAACGACCGAATTAGAAGAGGACAATGATGGCTCGCTTCGGGATTCGCCGCCGGAATATCGAGTGATGTTGAAGCTGCCCGTGGCCGCGGGCGCACAGTTATCTTCGGAAAGGCTGCTGCTGAGCGTCGGCAAGAATTACCACCGGCAGTTGGAGACCTATGCACATATCATCCGTCAACTGCATCACCCTCGTATTTCGGCTCCCTCTCCCCTGGGATGGTGGAGCTGGACGGCCTATTATTTCGGCCTGAGCTCGGGCACGGCGCTGACCAATGCGCAATGGGAAGCGGAGCACCTGAAGAAGCTGGGCTACGATTTTTTCCACATCGACGAGGGGTATCAGTATGCCCGCGGCGAGTACACAACGCCGGACGTGGGGCTGTTTCCGAATGGGATGGCGCCCCTGGAAAGAAAGGTAACCGGGCTGGGCCTGACTCCGGGAATCTGGACCGCGCCGTTTGAAATTTCCGAGCGCGCCTGGGTTTACCAGCATCATCCCGACTGGCTGATACACAACGCTGAGGGGAAGCCGATTCCCGCGGGTTGGGTGTCACGCAAGCAAGACCAGCTCTATATGCTGGATTGCACGAATCCGGGTGCGCAGGAGTATCTGCGGCAGACCTATTCGACGATGGCCCACGACTGGGGGATTCGCTATATCAAGCTGGACTTCATGGACGACAGCGCGATCGAAGGCTACTACTATCGTCCGCACACCACGGCAATGGAGGCGCAGCGCATCGGGCTGGGGATTATCCGGAAAGCGGTGGGCGAGCACGTGCTGCTGGATAAAGACGGCAGCGTGATGCTGAACCCCGTGGGCTATGTGGATTTCGGACGCATTTCCCAGGACACCGGCCACGCATTCGGCCGCAGCAGAGAGGCGGCAGCGGGGATCGCGGCCCGCTACTACATGAACCGTAATTATTTTGTGGCCGATCCCGACGCGTTTTCGGTAACGGAGCAAACGATTGGGGCCGAATCCCGGCGTAGAGGGCCTCCGCTGTCGCTGGATGATGCGAAAGTCTCCATCGCGCTTGCGGCGGTATCCGGCGGGATGTATGAGATTGGGGACGATCTGCCCATCCTTGGCTCCGAGCCGGAGCGCCTTGCCCTGGTCGAGAATCAGGATCTCATCGACATGGCGCGCCTGGGCCGCTCCTCGAAGCCGGTCGATCTGATGACGTATTTGCCGGACGACCAGCAGCCGAGCATCTTCCTGCTGAAAGAAAGCGGACGGCAAAGCATTCTGACCGTCTTCAACTGGACGGAATCGCCGCGCACTCACAGCATCACACTGGCCAGCCTGGGCCTGAACGGGAAAGGGCCCTATTCCGTTTCCGATGTTTTCGACAAGAAGCCGTTGGCTAGCTCGGATTCGATGGTGGTGACGCAGCCTCCGCATTCGGTCCGCGTGCTGAAGATCATTGACACGGCGGTTCCGGCACAGGCTCCGGCAGTTGAGGCGCAGCATCCCTCCTCGGCAAACACCGGGGAAATCACGACGTTCACCGCGAACACAATGAATGCGGGAGTTCCGGCGATCACGTACCGGTGGGATTTTGGCGATGGAGTGTCCGCTGACGGGCGGCAGGTCAGCCACGCCTACACCCATACCGGCAACTATCACGTGACTCTTCGCGCGAAGGGTCTGGATGGCCTGGCGGGCAAAACGGAGTTTCAGTTACCTGTGAATGGCACCATCCCGACGAGGTTTGATCCGGCCAGCATTCATCGGCCGGCGGACCAATGAAAGACCGCACGCACCAGACTTTGACGGGGGCGAGGCCAAGCGGCCAGTCCCCCGCCGCATGTTCGGCAATCAATAGAAGATAAAAATGGGGGGTTTGCTCGAGAGAATGACGGTGAAACCTATCCGATTCACGAATCCGACGGGAGCCTGGTCCTGGATCGGATGTTCTTCCGGACTGGCAGGGCGTGACCATGCATTGGCGCGAGTTCAGGCCGGAGAAAACATCGCATTTTTCATTCAAGGAGCAAACGGTTGAGCGATCCACTCTCGAAACTGGTTGTACTGCCGGAAGGGGAAAGACAATCCCGAGGGCTTGTCCATACCCCCGGCGAAATCCAGCAGCAGCCGGTCACCTGGCGGGCCACGGTCAAGCTACTCACGGAACGGCGCGATCAGATTCTCAGCTTTCTGGATGAATCCGGGCCCGCGGATCGCCTGAGCGTCCTGCTGGCCGGAGCCGGCACCTCGGACTATATTGGCAGGTCGGTGGTCGCACTGCTCCGCCGCCAATGGCAATGCGAAGTAGCAGCCGTGGCGAGCACGGAACTGCTGACCAATCTTGAGGACTACCTGCTTCCCGGCAGAAAGTATCTTTTGATCTCGCTTTCCCGTTCCGGAGACAGTTCGGAAGGGGTCGCGCTTATCCAGCAGGCGCTTGAGCGATACCCGGATCGCATCCGCCATCTGGTCATTACCTGCAATCGCGCCGGAGCCATGGCTCGGCAGTTCGCCGGGAGTCCCGGTCTGACCACAGTCGTTCTTGACGATGCGGTGAACGACCGTGGTCTGGCCATGACCAGTTCGTTTTCGAATCTGGTGGTCGCCGGACAGTTTCTGGCTTATATTCGCACGCCGCAGACCTATGCGCCGCTGGCCGAAGGCGTGGCCGAAATGGGAGAGCGCCTGCTGCCCGCCGCTGCGAATCTGGCCGCCACGCTCTCCGAAGCGCCGGCGGGCAAAGTCTGCTTCCTGGGCACCGGCGCGCTTCAGGCTGTCGCGGATGAGTCCGCACTGAAGGTGCTGGAATTAAATGCCGGCGGTATCTACACGATTGCGCAGTCCGCGCTCGGGCTGCGCCATGGCCCGATGTCTTCCCTGGATGCGAACACGTTGGTGGTCGCCTATCTCTCCGGAGAAGAGCCGAGGGCGCAATACGAAATCGATCTGCTGAAGGAACTGCGCGCAAAGCACCTTGGGTCGCACATGGTTGTTGTCACGCCGGCCGGGGACAGCCGTTTGAGTGCGCTGACTCCCAACGTTCTTTCGCTTGAAGCGCCCAAAGGGTTTCCGGATATGTGCCGCCCCCCTGTGGATGTGATCGTGGGACAACTTCTTGGATTGTTTTATTCCATCCACAATGGCCTGACGCCGGATTCGCCGAGCCCGAGCGGCGCGATCAGCCGGGTCGTCTCGCACGTGAAGATATATTCGCGTAACGGAGCCACTGCGTGAACCGCGGCTGACGGCTTCCTGAGGAAGAGTCGGGCCAATCCCAATTTTCGGAAACTTTCCTTAAACCACGGTGACCGCAACATTCAGTTTCCTGAGGGCATCGGCGGTCGCGTGCGGAATCCCATGATCGGTGATGACATGGTGGAGCGCGGAAATAGGGACGATTCGCGATAAGCTGCGCCGGTAGAACTTTGTCGAGTCGCAGACGGCAACGACCTTGGTTGCGGAGCTGATCATTGCGCGATTGACGCGCGATTCGAGAAGGTTCGGAGTTGTCAGGCCGATTTCCGGATCGAAGCCATCGACCCCCAGGAAAAGGATATCGGCGTGCATTTGCGCCAGGACATCTTCGGCCACCGGACCTACCAGAGAAAAAGAGTTCTTGCGAAGCGTGCCTCCGGTAAGGATCACCTCGAGGTTTGTGGACGCAAGCTCGGCCGCAATATTGATTGCATTGGTGATCACGGTCAGCGCGGCAAACTTTTTGAGCGCTTGTGCGATGGCGGCGGTGGTGGTTCCGGAGTCGAGCATTACACAGGAACCCTCTGAGACCATCTTGACCGCTGCGGCGGCGATCCGCTGCTTTTCCGCGGAGTGCAGTTTCTGCTTCTCTTCGAGGGATGGATCAAAGAGAGCGCTGGAGGAAGGCGGCAAAGCTCCTCCGTGGCTGCGCTGGACCAGACCCCGGGCGTGCAGGGAATCAAGGTCTTTGCGGATGGTGATCTGGGAAACATTGAAGACTTTCGACAGATTGCTGACAAGCACGCGGCCATCGGTCTGCAAGAGCGACAAAATTTTCTGCCGGCGCTCTTCCGCCATCATTGAATCACCGGCCTGATCGACAGCAACAGGCGTGCTCTGGGCTGAGGTTCTCATTCGATCTTTCATGGGAAGGAAATCCTGCTCATTGGCGTTCTTTTTGAGAAGGTAATGTATGGGCTGAAGCCCGTGCTCTTCAAACGGAGACACTACCAAACAATCGTAAATATATTCTTTTTGCGTTTCGAATTGTTATAAATTTGTATTGAACCGGCTGCTCCGAATCCCGCAGTCGATCCCGCCCGATGGCATCCAGCGAGCGTTCGTGTACGGCATTCGCATCCAGAGGAAAGGCGGCGAGCCTTTTTGAAGCTGGCGGGCCTTCTCGCGATCACTCGATTCGAACAAAACGCAAAATTTTTTCGCTTCAACAGGAGGGTAGAAAGTGCATACGAGAAGCAAAAAGAACGGCAGGTTTACCGCTGGTCATAAAGGGCTGCGCCGATTGCTGGCGGTCATGGCCTTCTTCGCAATCCTGTGTCCAGCCTTTGGGCAAAGCCTTGCCGGACGATGGGCCATTCCCGGCAAAACACTGGATAACGGCGAACAACAGCTCTATCTACTGAACCTCAAGCAGGACGGATCGAAGTTGACAGGCGAGATCGAGTCAGCGGGGGGCACTTTCAATGTAACGGGAACCGTATCCGGAGACCACTTCACATTGTTTGCGCCGTTCAGCCCGAAGCGTCCCTTCGTCACCGGAGACCTTACCAACGGCCAGCTACAGGGAACGTTTCGTGGACACAGGCCGTTCACGGGGCGGCCTGCCACAGACGCGGACAAGTTGCCGACAGTCCCCCCCTATATCACGCCTCCACCGCTGCAAAACGTTCCCTACAACGGTTTGGCGAAAACGCCGCCGATGGGATGGAATAGCTGGAACCTGTTTGCGGGCCGGGTCAACGAACAGCTTGTGAAGGACATTGCCGATGCCATGGTGTCCAGCGGCATGCGCGATGCGGGCTACATCTATGTGAACATCGACGACACGTGGGAAGGGACGCGCGACGCTGAGGGGAATATACGCCCCAACAAGAAATTTCCGGACATGAAAGGCCTTGCCGATTATCTGCATGCGCGCGGGTTGAAGCTGGGCATTTATTCTTCGCCGGGGCCACGGACCTGCGCGGGCTATCCGGGCAGCTATGGACACGAGGCCCAGGATGCAAAGACCTTTGCATCGTGGGGAATTGATTATCTGAAATATGACTGGTGCAGCGCCGGAGGCATCTACAAGGACAGCGACCTGCAGCCCGTGTATCAGAAAATGGGCGCGGCGCTGGAAGCCACAGGCCGCCCGCTGGTGTTCAGCCTATGCGAATACGGCCGCGGGGACGTCCAGACCTGGGGCAAGGACGTGGGCGGCAATCTTTGGCGCACCACCGGTGACATTCGGGATAGCTGGACCAGCATGATGGCCAACGTCGAAAAGCAGGTTCCAACCGCCCCGTACGCAGGGCCGGGTCACTGGAATGATCCGGATATGCTGGAGATCGGCAACGGGCACATGACGGATGCGGAGTATCGCACTCACATGAGCCTCTGGGCGCTGTCCGCGGCGCCGTTACTGGCGGGCAATGACCTTCGCAGTATGTCCGCTGAGACGAAAGCCATTCTGCTGAATAAGGATGTCATCGCGGTCGATCAGGATTCGCTCGGAAAACAGGCAACGCCGGTACGCAACGGCCAGCTTGAAACCTGGGTGAAGCCGCTGGCTGACGGCAGTGTCGCTGTGGGAGTTGTGAATCTCGGTCCGGCCACGGCTCAAGCAACGATTCAGGCAAGCGACCTGCACTTGAACGGGAAGGTTCATCACGCCCGTGACCTGTGGGAGCATAAGAATGTGAAGTTCCGGAAAGGCGCATATTCGGCAAGCGTACCGTCTCACGGCATTCTTATGCTGCGGGTAAGCGGGAAATAGAAACCTGAACAGCACCCGTACCGTCGCCCCTGTTCTTGCGGCAGAGAATCGCAGTAAGGACAAGGGCGCGGTACAAACCCATTGCCGTTCAACTACGACGCAGCACTACCACTTCCTTCTTCAATGGTGATGTAACGGTTGACCGGCAATTTTGTAAATACATCGACCCGCTTGCTCGGCAGCGGCCAGTGAACCTCCAGACGGTCGAGCCCAGGATTGGTTCCGAGCCCCAGCACCATGCGCGGATCGGAGCTGGAAAGAAAGCTGCCGCCGCCAGTCTTCCTCAGATGCCTCTCCAGCGCGCCGGCCGTCCACTTCACACGCGCGCCAATTGCATCTCGATTGCACGTTTTACCGATCAGATGGATGCCTAGCCAGTTATGGCCGCTTGCGGCCTGATTGCGCAGGAGCAGCGGCGCGCCGTTGTTGATTGCGATCAGCACATCGACGGCGCCGTCATTGTCAAAGTCGCCCAGCGCGAGGCCGCGCGCGGCGAAGTCTTTCTGAAACACCGGACCCGCCGAGGCGCTTATGTTGTCGAGCGTCTTGCCGTCATAGTGATACAGGAGCAGCGGCTCGCGGTACGTCACGACGGGCGAGATGAGCCCAATCTGATCGTCCGGGTGTCCGTTGGCGATGATGATGTCCAGATTGCCGTCGTTGTTGTAATCGAAGAAGCGCAGGCCCCAGCCGCTCATCTCGCGAGTGGATTGTCCGAGGATGGTCCGCGTCGCCATATCGTCAAATGTTCCGTCGTGATGATTGCGATACAGCGAATACATCTGGTGGTCGATGTTGGTGACAAACAGATCCATCCAGCCGTCCTGGTCAAAGTCCGCCGCATCCACACCCATGCCGGAGCGCGTCTGCCCATCCTGGCTGTAGGCGACTCCCGCCTCCAGACCCCGGTCAGTGAACTTGCCGTGATTGTTCACGAAGAGGAAATTTTCAACCGTATCGTTGGCGACGAACAGGTCCATCCAGCCGTCGTTGTTGATGTCCGCGGCGACCGCGCCCCATCCTTTGCCGAGCGATCCGGCAATGCCGCTCGCCTCCGAAACATCGGTGAAGGTGCCGTCGCCGTTGTTGTGAAACAACCAACTGCGCGACGAGGGATAAATGCTGGGAATGCAGTAGTGGCGCTGTTTGCTCGCTGCGTCGCCGCAGAATTTGTTCATCTCGCGGTTATATTTCACGAACTGGCAGACGTAGAGATCGAGACGGCCGTCGTTATCGTAGTCAAACCAGACTGCGCTGGTTGACCAGCCGTCGAGATGAAGGCCGGCCTGTTTGGTTACGTCGGTGAAGGTGCCGTTGCCATTATTTCGATAGAGGACACAGCGGTTGTAGCCGGACACAAACATGTCCGGCAGGCCGTCGCCGTTGTAGTCGCCGACCGAGACTCCCATCCCGTAGCCGCCGCCTGCGACTCCAGCCTTTTCCGTTACATCGGTGAAGGTGCCGTCGCGGTTGTTGCGGTAGAGGGCGTTACGCAGCGGAGCGGTGGGCGTGTAGAAGTCGCAGGCACCGCTGTTGACCAGATAGATGTCCATCCAGCCGTCATTGTCATAATCAAGAAACGCGCACCCGGCGCCGGTGGTTTCCGGAAGATAGTAATCTTGCGAGCGTCCGCTGGTGTGCCGCCAGGTGATGCCGGAGCGGGACGCGGGGATGGGCACGAACAACGGACTGGACAATTTGGGCGCGACCGCCCCGAAAGCCCGCGGCAGCGCCATGCCGGAGGCGCAAGAGGCCATCATGGCAAGCAGATGTCTTCTGGATAGGTCGCTCAACGCTTCATCCTTTCCGTCCGCATGGAATTAGTTGTCCTTCAGTTCCGCTTCAGGGCGGGCTTCGATCACGCGCATCTCCTCGCGGTACTGCTCCTGGTTTTTGGTTTTGATCTCGCTGAACCGCTTCTGTTGCGCGTCGAGTCTCGAATCACGTGTCTGGGCATAGAGCTGCATGAGCGCGAAGTTGGCGACGTAGTTCTCCGGGTCGAGCGTGAGCGCGCGTTGGAGCTGTTTTTGCGCGCCAGGATACTCCCGCATCTGCAAAAAAGTCTGGCCCAGTTCGGCATGAACAGAGGCCTGGTCGGGCTGCAACGTCTCAGCCTGCTTTAACTCCGCCAGAGCCTGGTCGTACTTTCCTTGCTGGCGAAGAATGCGGCCGAGATAATAATGCGCCTGTGCCGCAGAGCTTTTTGTTTTCGCGGCTTGTTCCAGCCACAGCGCCGCGTTGACGTAATCGTCATCGCGGAAATACGCCGTGCCCAGCGCGAGAACGCCGTCCGGGTCGCCGGGACGCATCTGATGATATTTTTTCAGATACGGCAGGGCCGCCGAGGCGTTCTGCGCGTGGGAGGATACGACGCCGAGCGCAAAGGTGTATTCGGGCGAGTCCGGATTCAGCTTGACGGCCTCGGCCATAGCCCGGCGCGCCTCGCCCAGAAGATTCAGCTTCAGGCAAATCCGGCCATACTGATAGGCAAACGCCGCGTTGTCAGGCTCGAGCGCCCGGGCATGCGCCAGAAACCCCAACGCTTCTTTATATTGCTTGCCCGCGAGCGCGATGCGCGTCAGGTCCACGAGCGGCGCCGCCTTCGTGTCATCGAGCGCAAAGGCGCGCTGCAGCGCCGCGGTTGCCTCAGCGGGCTTCCCTTCCGCTTCTTTTGCCAGGCCAAGCACGCGCAAGCCGTCGGCTGAGAGCGGCGTTCGAGCGTTCGCCGCGGAAAATATGGAATCGATGAGGTCGGCGCGCCGGGCCGCGCGCAACGCGGGTAGCACGAACACCGCATCGCGTTCGCTCAAACCCGGATTCGCGATCATCGCCGCCGCGGCCCGATTGGTCGCGGAGGTATGCCCGAGGCCGGCCTCATCCGCGCACCTGAGCGCCTGGGCGCGGATCTGCCCGCGCATGGCTGGATCGGCGATGGCAAGATGCGTCAGTGACGATGCGTACTTCCCTTCCCACATCAGCAGCGTTGCCACCTGGAAGTGGGCGTCTGAGTTTTTCGGATCAAGGCGCAGCGCCTTCTGATAGAGTCGGAGCGCCTGGGCGCGGGTCGCGGGGTCGCTGCCCGCCTTCTGCATCTCAATGCGTCCGAGGTTCAGGTAGGCGCCCACCAGTTTTGGGTCGTGCTCGATCGCCGTGGAAAATGCCTGCCGGGCAAGCTCGGTCTCGCCCTGCTCGGCCTCGACGATTCCCAGGAGATTCTCTAGTCCCCCATTGGATGGGAAACGCTGGAGGGCCGAGCGAATCAGCGTTGTCGCATCGCTGAGATGCCCCTGTTCAAGCTGCTGCTGAATCTGCAAAACCGCTTGGCGGTAGGAAGTCTCAGCCGATTGCGCGCGGAGTTGTGGAGCGATCAGCGCGTATGCGAAAACTGCCGAAAACAGGAGCCGCATGGGAACGCTGATTCGAAGGAATCGGCATGATCCGCGCGCTCGTTTCAGCTTCAATACCCGTGAGAAAACCATCTCTTTACTGATGGCAATTATACTGGGCTCAATAGCATCGAAACCGATGAACCCCTTGCTCCAGCATCGCTCGATTTTCGCGCCCTGCGTGCTTGCGCTATGCATCGTGGGACCTTCCACGCCAGGAGCGGGCGCTCTCGCCCAGGCTGTTCAATCCGCGCGGACTTTCTCGCAGGTCGACGCGCTCGGGCTTCCGCCCGTGACCGCTTCGCAGTTGAAACAGGCGCTCGCGGCGCGCGACTATGCCGCGGCGGAAAAGTTGCTTATCGCGGAAATTGAGCGCGCCCCGCATTCGCCCGAGGCCGGTCGCCTGCTCCAGTTTCTCGGCGGAGTTTATTTGCTCAATCACGACGCCTTGCACGCGGCGGTTGCCTGGAACAAGGCCAAGGCGATTGCTCCGTTGCCGCCGACGCTCAGCTTCTCGCTGGCCATGGCCTACGTCGGCATGGGCCACGCGGACTGGGCGCGCGAGACGCTGAACGCGCTTGCCGCGCATGACCGTAAAAACGCGCTCTACCCCTACTGGCTGGGCCGGCTGGATTACGACGCGAATCACTATGACGATGCGATTCTGCAATTTCAAAAGGCGATTCAATTGGCTCCGGAAATGGCCCCGGCTTATGACAATCTCGGCCTCTGTTACTACCGGCAAAACCGGAACCGGCTCGCCGTTGTGAACTTTCAGAAAGCGATTGACTTAAATCTGAAATCCGGACACCCCGATGCGTGGCCTTACCTCAATCTAGCGATCACGGAGCGCGCTCTCGATCAGCGGAGCGAGGCCGAGGCCCATCTGAGAGAAGCCATTCGCCTGGACCCGAATCT
>JBAUHD010000289.1:0-1726 GCA_049680085.1 Acidobacteriaceae bacterium | reverse complement strand
TCGATTGAGATTCGCATCTTTGAGCGCGGCGTCGGCCCCACTTCCTCCTCGGGCACGGGAACCTGCGCCACTGCCGTTGCCTCCATTGCCCGGCGCGCGCTTAGCCCGCATCTGCGGGTGCGCGCTCCTGGCGGCGAGCAGCAGGTGGATTGGCGCGGCGAAGGCTCCGAGATTACGCTGACCGGGCCGGCCGTGCTGGTCGCCAGCGGAGAAGCGTGGTGAGGGGCTTGCTCAAGCCCGCGGCGGTTTCCAAGGGAGCCCGCGTCGCGGTGATTGCTCCGGCCAGCAGCGCGCGGCACGAAATGATTGAGCAGGGAATGGCCGCGTTGCGCGAGCGCGGATACGAGACGGAGCCCGGCGAACATGCGCTCGGCAAGCGGGCGCCCTACTTTTCCGGAAGCCGCGCCGAGCGCCTGGCCGACCTGCACGCGGCCTTTGCGGATCCCGAAGTCCGCGCGATTTTCACCACGCGCGGAGGGTATGGGTCGAACTATCTGCTTGAAGGGCTCGACCTTGATTTGGTGCGCGCGAATCCCAAGCCGCTTATTTCGTATAGCGACCTGACCGCGGTGCAGACGTGGCTGCTCGACGAGGTGGGTCTGCCGGCTTTTCATGGTCCTCTGGTTGCGGGAGACTTCAGCCGCGAGGGTGGAGTCCACGATGCCAGCTTGAGCGCCGCGCTCGGCGGCGGACGGGTCGAAGCAGGGCCGGAGGAAGGCCTGCGAATTTTGAAACCCGGACGCGCCAGCGGCGTTCTCTATGGAGGATGCCTCAGCATTCTCACGGCCTCGCTGGGCACGAGGTTCGCTCCGCAGACCGAGGGCAAGCTGCTGTTCGTCGAAGATGTGGGCGCGAAGCCGTACCAGATTGACCGGATGTTGCGGCAGATGATTCTTGCCGGAAAACTCGACAGCGTGAGCGGAATTGTTTTTGGCGAGATGCTGGACTGCGCCTCACCGGGCACCGCGCCGGATTTTCTCGATCAGGTGATTCTCGGCGTGCTCGACTGGTTCGAGGGGCCGATTGGGATTGGGCTTCGTTCGGGGCACGTTTCGCGCGCGAATGTCACGCTGCCGTTCGGAGTTCGCGCGGAATTGGTTCTTGAAGAGGAGCCGCGACTTCGCTGCCTTGAGCCGGCGGTCGAGGGCTAGAAATCTATGCAGGAAAAAAAGCACATCCACCTTATTGGAATTTGCGGCACGGCGATGGCGTCGCTGGCTGGACTGCTCCAGCTCAAGGGCCATCGCGTGACTGGGTCCGACCAGGCGGCGTATCCGCCGATGTCCGACCTGTTGCGCAGTCTTGGCATTTCAATTGCCGAGCCTTTTGCCGAGCGCAACCTGGAACCGCGGCCCGATCTGGTCATTGTGGGAAATGCCATTTCGCGCGGGAATGTGGAGCTGGAAGCGGTGCTTGATCAACGTATTCCGTTTACCTCGCTGGCGCGGGTGATTCACGACGAGTTTGTTGCCGGGCGCGAGTCGCTGGTAGTGGCCGGGACGCACGGCAAGACCACCACCACGAGCATGTTGGCATGGATCTACGAAGTGGCGTCGCGGACGAATCCCGCGCTCGCGCCGTCGTTCCTCATCGGAGGAGTGGCCGAGAATTTCGGGACCAGCTTTCAGTTGCGCGACTCCGGTTCCGGCGACTCCGGCCCCATAATTCTTGAAGGCGATGAGTACGATACGGCCTTCTTCGACAAGGGGCCGAAGTTCATGCACTA
>JBAUHD010000288.1:0-2351 GCA_049680085.1 Acidobacteriaceae bacterium | reverse complement strand
TGAGGTGGCGTTTGACGGCGAGGTGCTGGGGCCGTTTGAGCTGCACGTTCCGGGGCAGCACAATGTGCTGAACGCGACGGCGGCGGTGGCGATTGCGACGCGGCTGGAGATGAAGCCGAAGGCGATTGCGGCGGGGCTGAATCATTTTCGCGGAGTGGACCGGCGGTTTGAGGTGAAGGGCTGCGTGCGCGGCGTGACGGTGGTGGACGACTTCGGGCATCATCCCACGGAGATTCGCGCGACGCTGCGGGCGGCGAAGGATTGTGGATACCAGCGGGTTCATGTGATTTTCCAGCCGCATCGGTATACGCGGACTCGGGATTTGATGGGGGAGTTCGCGGCTTCGTTTGGGGACGCGGCGACGGTCGAGATTCTGGATATTTATCCAGCGAGCGAGGAGCCGATTGAGGGCATTTCGGCGGAGACTCTGGTTTGGGCGGTGGGCGCGGAGGGCGCTTCGGAGTTGGTGGAGTATGCGGCGTCAACCGAAGAGGCGGTGGAGCGCGTGGTGCGGCGGGCGGCAGAGGGCGATGTGATTCTGACGCAGGGCGCGGGGAGCGTTTCGGGGATTGCTCCGATGGTGCTGGAGAGGCTGAAGGGCGGGTAGCTAAGAAGCGGTTAGCTATGGTCCGGCCAGCTAAAAAGCGGTCAGCTAAGATTGGAGCCGTCCGAAACGAACCGCAGGTCCCTCGGCTCCGCTCGGGATGACAACGTATTGAGGGAGTGGGATGATCTTCAAGTCCACTTATTTCCGCAGGAAGACGATTCTGTCTGTCCAGTTCCAGGAGCGCGTTTCTTTTGCGAGGCTTGCAAGCGCTTTGACCAGGCCGCCGATATCTGCGGGGGATATGGTCTTTTCGTCCACGAAGATTACTCCCGCGTGGCTATGCGCCTCTTCCGCCCACCGCTTGAGCAGCGGAGGAATGGTTCTTCGGTCATAGGTAACGAGTGTGAATCCTTGATGGAAGGCTTCCTCCAGGCACACAGAATCCTCCTGCCCGAGGAAGCTTCCGTCTTCCCACTCCACCAGGCCGCGGATCATGAGTCCGGCGTGGCGGCGGCGGAGGCCTTTGGCAACATCCGGCGAAATATGCTCATCCAGAAGAAGCTTGAGCATCAGCTAACGAACTCGACAGCTTGCGGAAGCAAGCGGCTGATTGCGGTAAAGTTGGCGGCGTGGTTCTCCGCCAGAGCCTCATGAATCTCGCCGGGGAAGGCGTTTGCGTAATTGACCGCGGCCCGCACCTTGGTTTGCGGCCAGCGCAGATGCCTGGCGACCGCCTTGAGATCATTTTTATAGCTGTGGACGAGCAGCATGACCTCCCATACCGCGAGGCTGCTGCCCTGGATGTATGCCTGCCGTCCGACGGCCGAGTCGCGGAAGTCGAGGAATGCGAATTCCGAGCGCCGCAGACCTTCCTCGACCAGACGCGCGCTTGCGTCACTGGGAGTCCAGCCATGCCGGTTCGCCATGCTCTTCAGCCGTTTTCCGCTGGCGACGGGCAGCCGCATACTGATGACGGTCGATTGCGTTGTGCTCATGGGATCTGCTCCCGTTTGTAACTGCTGTAATGATTGTAACGGATTTTAATACTCGACTGAATCCAAAAACAGCCCGCGAGCGGGAGCGGTTGCTCCGGCGGCGGCGCGGGATTTTTGTTGGAGGATGGTCGGGACGGATTCGGGGTCGATTTGGCCTCGGCCCGCGTCGAGGAAGGTTCCTACTAGATTGCGGACCATGTGGTGGAGGAAGCCGGTTCCCCGGACTTTGTAGATGAGTAGGTCCTCTTCTTCGGTCCATCCGGACGAGAAGATGGTTCGGATGTTGCTGGTCGGCGCGGCTGGATCGGATTGGCGGGCGGTGAGGTCGGGATCGGTGGCGGCGAAGGATGTGAAGTCGTGCTGGCCCAGGACGAGAGTCGCGGCCTGCTTCATCTTTTCCACATCGAGAGGCCAGTTGAGCGCGTAGACGTAGCGCGCGATCCAGGGGGGGCAGATTTCTCCGCGATAGATTCGGTACTCGTAGGTTTTTGCGACGACGCTGTGACGGGCGTGGAAGCTGGGTGCGGCGTGTTCGGCTCCGAGCACGCGAATGGCTGCGGGGAGGGTCCGGTTCAGGGCGCGTTGGAAATTTTGCGGCGGGATGGGCGCGGCGAGTTGGCAGGAGGCGACCTGGGCGCGGGCGTGGACTCCGGCGTCGGTGCGTCCGCTGCCCTGGGGGAGGACGCGCTCGCCGGTGACGCGCTCGATGGCGTCGGCCAGCTCTCCCTGGATGGTCGAGTGGCCGGGCTGGACCTGCCAGCCGTGGAAATCGGTTCCGTCGTAGGCGAGGGTGAGTTTCCAATTCATGC
>JBAUHD010000287.1:0-3595 GCA_049680085.1 Acidobacteriaceae bacterium | reverse complement strand
AAGCTGGCCAGGTTGCAGGCGGAGTTGTCGAGGAACATGTACTCCGAGCAGGGATTGGAGGCGTTGATGCGTCCGGTGTTTTTAGAGGTATGCCAGCGGTTGATGGTGGAGTCGTACTGCATGCCGGGGTCGCCGCACTGCCAGGTGGCTTCGGCGATCTTGTGCATAAGGTTGCGCGCGCGGTAGGTCTTCGCCGGCTCGTGTCCCTTGACCGTGTAGGTGGTGAATTCGCCGTCCTTCTCAAAGGCGCGCATGAACTCGTCGGTGACGCGGACGGAGTTGTTCGCGTTCTGAAAGAAGATGCTGGAGTAGGCCTCGCTGTCTGGGCCGGAGGAACCGTCGTAGCCCTCGCGCATGAGCGCCCAGGCCTTGGCTTCCTCCTTCATCTTGCACTCGACGAAATCGAGGATGTCGGGATGGTCCACGTTGAGGATGACCATCTTGGCGGCGCGACGGGTCTTGCCGCCGGACTTGATGACTCCGGCGAAGGCGTCGAAGCCGCGCATGAAACTGAGCGGTCCGGAGGCGGTGCCGCCGCCCGACAGTTGTTCCGTGGAGCCGCGCAGGGTGGAAAGATTGGTGCCGGTTCCCGATCCCCACTTGAAGAGCATGCCCTCGGTCTTTGCGAGGGTCAGGATGGAGTCGAGCGAGTCATCGACGGCGTTGATGAAGCAGGCCGAGCACTGCGGGTTGCGGTAGCCAGTTACGGAAAACTCGACGGCGCAGGTGTGGGGGTTCCAGTGCCAGTTCTGGGCGTCGGAATTGGGCTCCAGCCGGTCGCAGCCCACGTTGAACCAGACGGGGGAGTTGAAGGCGGCCTTCTGCGTGATGAGCAGGTGCGCAAGCTCGTCGTGGAAGACGGCGGCGTCTTCAGGGGTGGAGAAATAGCCGCTGGCCAGGCCCCAGTCGCGGACGGTTTCAGCCACGCGAGCCACGAGCTGGCGGACTCCGGTTTCACGCTCCGGGGTGCCCATCTGGCCGTGGAGATACTTGCTGGCGACGATGTTGGTCGCTGTCATCGACCAGTCGACCGGGACTTCCACGTCCTTCTGCTCGAAGATGGTTTTGCCGGAGGCGTCGGTAATCAGCGCGGTGCGGCGCTCCCACTGCACCTCGTCGTATGGCGAGACGGCGGCTTTGGAGAAGAACCGGTTGAAACGCAGCGCGGGCGCGGAGTTGCCGGCGCGGATTCCGGAATGGTTGGCGGTGGAGGCGGTTGCGACGGATTTCTGGGTGGCCTCGGCCATGATTTGCTCCTCCTGGGGACTCGAAATGGAACTCGGAAATGGGATGCCCTTGTTTGGGCTGGTTTTTCTATCAAGCCGATGCGGCGATAAGGAGGCCGCGGCAGCCATAGGGTAAAAGACATCAAGGGGCCGGGAAACCAACCGCTTCGGGGCTAACGCCGGTTGAGCGGAATCTGTCGAAATCCCAAGACTCGCGGTCAAAGCTTTGCAAGGGCCGCAGATGGCAAAGTACCGCTGTCAGTAGTGCATGTCAAGCAAGAACCACTACATCTTGTATTTTAGACGCGAACGGGTAATGGCGTGCTTCAATTTCAGGCATTTGCCTGTGGAGAACCCCCGGAGCCCGCTCAGGGCGCGGTCGGGCGGGGCGGAGAACGAAAGGGGACGGGTTTCATTTCGGGGAGGGCGCTCTTTCCTGACCGTACTCCGCCGGGCGGCGAGCGGCAAGGCGCAGAAAGAGTGCAGGTTCTGTGGAGGCTTGTGGAAGTTGTGGATAACGGGGGCGTTCCGGCCCAGGGGAGTGTAGTGTCCCCGAAGTTCATTACATAATCCAGCATCCCAACCGCAGGTCCTTCGACTGCGTTTGGCGCAAGAATGCGCCAAACTCCGCTCAGGATGACAACGTTGGGGGTAAATCAGCAGATTTCGAGATCTGCTATCTGTCGATACAGCCTAGACCGGAGTGACGTTGAAGCCTCCTATGGCGATGCGGGGCTTTTCGCCGCGGGTGTCGGCCTGGTTCAGTTGGGTGGTCAGGGTGAGGCGGTCGCCGGGCAGCAGCGTGACGTAGTTGTCGCTGTAGATAGCGGGGAGGATGCGGTCCCCGGTTTTTTCGCGGACGGCCTTGAGCCGGACCATGAGGGCGGGCCAGGCGGAGGTGTTCTCAAGCAGAGTGGTCAGGGTCCAGACGCCGTCCTGCTGCCGCGCGTTGCTGGTGGCTTTGACTTCGGCTTTGGGCAGCTCACGGATAGCGCGGTAGTTGCCCTCTTCGAGGCCGCGCATATAGAGGTTGGTGGAAACGGGCTGTCCGGCGCGGCTGAGGGTGAGGCGGAGGAAGTGGACGGGGCTGAGTCCCGCCGGGTACTGCATGGGGATGCAGGAGACGGTGCTGTCCTCCTTGCTGTCCACCGGGGCGGTCTGGGACCATTTGCTGGAGCCGTCGAAGTTGAGGACTTCGACTTTGGCGGTAAGGCCGGAGTTGTTTCCGCCGCTGTAGTTGACGACCTCGATGGCGTCGGTCTCCCGGTTCCATTGGATGTGGAGGGGTTCCGACCCCTTTTTGCAGCCGAAATAGGCGGCGGTGGGCTCGAAGTAGTAGTCGTAAGTCTGACAGACGAAGGAGGGCCAGCAGGGATGGCTCATCCATAGCAGCACGCCCATGCGGTACTTGCTTTGCGCCTCAAAGATGGCGCGGTAGCCCTCGTAGTTGAGGATCTGGGCGAGGCTGATCCACTCCTCGGCGTTGTTGGCGCCGCCGTAGTCGTTGTCAATCATGGAGCGGAAGGAGGTGCCCTTCTGTGCGCCGTTGAGGCAGAAGTCGTGGAGGCCCCAGTCGAGGCCCTGCGGCCACATGGCTTTTTCCGGCATCATGCGGCGCACGCTTTCAATGGGCGGAATGTTGGGCATTCCGATTTCGCTGTGGAGTTTGGAGTCGGCGGCGCGGAAATAGAAGACGGGCGGCAGTGCGTTGTAGGGGCCGTGGCCGCTCACGACGTCGTCGGCGGAACTGGGGATGTAGTGCATCTCCGGATCGAGCGCGGCGATGGCTTTGCGCAGGCCTGCTTCAAGCGTCGGAGGCGGGAAGCCTTCATTGCGTCCGCAATAGAGGCCCATGGAGGCGTGGTTGCGGATGCGCAGGATGAGGTCGCGGGCGTTGCGCAGAAACAGCGCGTCGTCGTTGGGTTCAGGACCGTCCCAGGGATTGGCGAGCCAGAAGTCCTGCCAGACGACGATGCCATTGCGGTCGCAGGCTTCGTAGAAAGCCTCGTCGCCGATCTGGCCGACCCAGTTGCGGATCATGGTGAAGTTCATTTCGCGGTGGTAGCGCGCGGCGGCGTCGTACTCGCGGGCGCGGTAGCGCAGCATGGATTCGCCGAAGCCCCAGTTGCCTCCGCGGGCGACGAAGCGCCGGCCGTTGATCCAGAGCCGCAGGTTGCCGCCCTCTTCGCTGTAGGTGCAGTGGCGCAGGCCGACTTTGAAGGACTTTTGGTCGGAGACTTCGTGATGGCCTTGCTCGAAGGAAAGCTCCGCGTCGTAGAGGTGGGGATCGCCATAGCCGGTGGGCCACCAGAGCGTTGGGTTCTCAAAGCGGAGTTTGGGATGGGTGGTTGGATCGAGCTTGATGTGCT
>JBAUHD010000286.1:0-13688 GCA_049680085.1 Acidobacteriaceae bacterium | reverse complement strand
GCTCCGGCTCCAAGTCCGGATCAACATCAGTCTCCGGCTCGAAATCCGGTTCAAGCTCCAGTTCGAAACCCGGTTCGCGCTCCAGCTCTAAGTCTGGTTCAGGTTCAAGCTCGGGTTCCAAGTCCGGTACAAGCTCAGGTACTAGTTCGACCGCTGGCTCCGGCTCAGTTTCGACATCAACTTCGACCTCTACCTACGGCTCCAAATCTGGTTCTGGCTCACACGGCAGCGCCAAGTCCGGTTCTGGCTCACACGGCGGCTCCAAGTCCGGTTCGGGTTCCGGTACAACCTCTGGTTCCGGTACAACCTCAGGCTCCGGCACAACCTCTGGTTCGGGTACTACCTCGGGCTCGGGTACTACCTCGGGCTCAGGGACTACCTCAGGCTCAGGGACTACCTCAGGTTCGGGGACTACCTCAGGCTCAGGGACTACCTCAGGTTCCGGCACTACCTCAGGCTCCGGGACAACCTCAGGTTCCGGCACAACCTCAGGTTCCGGCACTACCTCAGGCTCCGGCTCTACCACAGGCTCCGATCCAGGAACCGATGCCTGCACCCTTTATGTCGCGCCGAACGGATCGAGCAGCAACTCCGGAACGACTCCAACCTCGCCGCTCTCTCTGCTTGAATCTGCCAGTGTCGCGGTAGCGGGAGACGTAGTCTGCATAGCTCCCGGAAGCTACTCCTTAACCAGCACTTTCGCTCCTGCACATAGTGGTAACCCGAATGCCTGGATTACTTTCACCAGTTATGGCACCGGAGTGGCAGATATCGCCTGGGCCGGCGGAGCCAACGCCGCCGATGAGGCAATGTTCCACATGTATGCCGCAAACTTCCCCGACGGCCCAAGCTATATCGAATTCAAGGGCCTGGCCCTCGATGGCGGGAACGTCGCCGAAGATGGCTTCTTCTGTCAGGGGTCGCACCACTTACGGTATCTCCACAATACGATCCAGAACATGGGATCCGCCGGCATTGCCAGTGTCCGGTGCGACTATCAAACCGCGGATCACAACATGATTTACCACAACGGATACGTTATCGGCTGGTCCAGCGGAATTTCCTTCAACAGCACCCAGTGGTATGACACATACGCCGGGTTTCACAATTTCGTCTCCAACAATATCATCGCAGGCTCTTATGATGGCTCAACCAACCATAGCGACGGCAATGGGATCATCATGGATCTGAGCAATAAGACCTACACTCCATCCAGCGCCAATACCCCTCCAGCCTTGATTGTCAATAATGTGGTCTACGGCAATGGCGGGCGCTGCATCGAGAACTTCATCGTCACAAACATTTGGGTCGTTAACAATACCTGTTATGACAACGATCTCGACCTCACCATCGGAGAAGCCGGAGAACTCGTCAATAACAGTTCCAATAACAACCACTACATCAACAACGTCGTCCAATCGTGGGACAATGAATATCCATTCACTGTCGTGGGACAAGGAGACACCGGCCTTACCTACAGCAATAATCTTGCTTACGGAGGCGCCAGTGAAAATCCACCACAAAGCGGCATTACCACCGCGAATCCCCAGTTCGTCAAACCTCCCGCTTACAACGCAACTGCCGGCGGGCAGTACGCCAATACCATAAGCCCTTCACAACTGGGAAATGGGTTACAACCGCAATCTACCAGTCCCGCTATCGGGGCCGGCATTGACCCGACCACGCTTACAGGAAGCAACTCAAGTCTGAAGTCGGACATGAGTTCGTGCATTTACACCGACATCAATGGAAATGCGCGCCCGGTCGGCGGTCCCTTCACGCTCGGAGCCTACCAACCTTAAGCAAATGAATCGCCGCGCTTCTATAGGCTGCTGACGCCGGATGCACGCGCCCCAATGGCTCGTGCATCCGCACCTTCACCGCCCAACCGCGACTCGCTGCGGGTTCTCTTCCCGGTCCATGTCTTCTGAACTGGGGAAAGCCGGGCTGTTAAAGCGTATTGGAATCGGTGTTGGCCCATCGCTCGCGCGCATCTGGACCTGCTTTTGGGCCCACATGTGTTCGATCCACCTCTTGTAAATGGACCTCGCCCCCGGGCGCCACGCAGTCTCAATCTTCGTTCCCAGTAGCGCGGTATACACATCTGCAAGCAACTCACGCCGTGGATCGCGCAGTGCTTCTCTCTGGAATGCCTGTAACACGGCCGTCGTATCTTCAGAGAAGTAGTTCACCGGTATCGCTGGATATTTGTGCGATTCCCCTCTTAGATACCGTCCTACATCACGACGGTATTCCAGCAGCAGAGTATCCGAGTCATACTCGGGGTGGCCCTGAAAAAACACAAACAGGCTCTTATACTGCTTTATGAATATATCCGCGCCTACGGCTGCGCTCCTGGTCAGCACATGATATCCACGACTGCGCAGAGCCGATTCAGGAACCCCATTCCATCGCGAATGCGGCAATCGAAAGCCCCGCCCAATACCTGCTGTCAATGGGTGATCCTCCACCCGTGAGCATTCAAACACTCCGCAATGCTTAGTGTCGCTCTTGACTCTGCTCACCCCGTCACAATAAAAAACAGCAGCATGCGCCGCCAGGCAGGACCACACGGTGGAATAGGTGTTCTCTCGCGCCCATTCCAGAACCCGCGTGAAACTCCCCCAGTAAGCTTCATCCTCCAATCTCCGCATTACGGGCTCTCGCCCGGTCACGATAAGCCCGTCGAGATGGGTTCCCCAAAGAGCATCACTCTCTGAGTAGTATCTCCGAATGTGGCTGGCAGCCGCGCCCTTTCGGGGAATTTCCGGCAACGAGTAAAGTGACATTCGTATCGGAAGATCGCCCGACGCCGCATCCAGAAGAGAAAGAAACTGCCTCTCGGTTGATTCCAGAGCTCCGTCCGGCATATTGTTGATCAGCCCGATATGGATGGGTCGCGCTGATTGTTCCTGGCGCTCCACCATCGCCCCACCTGACATTTTGGCCCTCGCCGGTTGAAAATGCGCCAGGGCGCCATCCGAATTCAAACATGCAGGCATTCTTGTTCCTTATCCTTAAGTTCCACCGAACTGTACTTTTCCGTCGCAGCTAATGCCTGGCTCAGATCTTCAAGAATGTCGTCGATGTGCTCTACTCCGATGCTGAGCCGTATCATTTCCGGTACCACGCCGGCCTTCCTCTGCTCCTCACCAGACATCTGTCGATGGGTCGTAGAAGCCGGATGACACGCCAATGACTTGGAGTCTCCCAAATTGACAAGCCGTTTGAACAATTTGAGTTCGTCGTAGAACTTCATCGCCGCGGGAAATCCCCCTTTGGTCCCGAAGGTCATCAGGGAGCATGGCCTACCGCCAAGATACTTTTGCGCCAGCGGGTAATTCGGGTTGTCGGGAAAACCCGCATAATTGACCCATGCCACACTCGAATTGTCCCGAAGAAAGACCGCGACCTTCCTGGCATTGTCCACATGTCGATCAATTCTCAACGCAACTGTCTCAATACCTTGCAGCAATAAGAATGCATTGAACGGTGACAGCACTGCGCCGGTAGTTCTTTGATACACACTCCGGCACCGGGCGATGTACGCCCTCTGACCAAAGTGCTCGGAGTAGATCAAGTCGTGATAGGAATGATCGGGCTCGCTGAACATGGGAAATCGCGTCCGATGCATGCGCCAATCAAACTTGCCGCTATCGATAATCGCGCCGCCGAGCGAGGTCCCATGGCCTCCCAGAAATTTTGTCAGGGAGTGGATCACAATATCCGCTCCGTAGTCGATTGGGCGCAATAACAGCGGTGTCGCCACCGTATTATCGACAATGAGCGGCACTCCATGCCTATGGGCGCTGCGCGCCAGGGCCTCGATGTCGCAGATATTTCCTGCCGGATTCCCGACACTCTCGCAAAACACGCCGCAAGTGTTGTCATCGATCAACCGTTCTATTGCATCGGGATGGTCGGAGTCTGCAAAACGCACAGTAACTCCCTGCCCCGGTAGAACGTGCGCAAACAAGGTGTAGGTAGTTCCATACAGTTGGGGCGTCGAGACAATGTTCTTCCCCGCGGACGTAAGGTTCAGCACAGCATAGTTGACCGCGGCCTGCCCGCTCGCTACACAAAGAGCATCCGAGCCGTTCTCCAACGCCGCAACGCGCCGTTCCAACACGTCGGTAGTCGGATTATTAATCCTGGTATATCGATAGCCATCCGCTTCCAGGTTAAACAGCGCTGCGGCATGATCAGCGCTATCGAATGCATACGACACCGTCTGGTAAATCGGAACAGCTACCGACTTGGTCGTTGGGTCTGCGTCGTACCCGCCGTGAATTGCGATCGTTTCCTGTTTCATATCTTCAACCAGCTATCGAACTCCAGCCTATGCGTGCGCCATTCGCTCAGCAGCCGAGCTACGGCCTGCAACCTTGCTGATCTCATCCACCACCCAGCGAACATCCTGCTCGGTCGTTTTAAAGTTGGTAATACAGGCGCGCACTGCCGGGACCCCAGACACCGTCACCGGCGACATCCAGGCAATCTGCCGGTTACGAAGCTCATTCAGAAACTTCGGTACATCCAACCCGTCTCTCGTAAAGCACACTAGAGGAAGCGGCGTATCATTGACGACGAGCCACCCAGAGGCAACCAATAATTCCCGCAGCAGGTTTCCCATCTCCGCCTGCTGTTCAATCATGGCTGCAAATCCCGCCTCCCCCCGCTCGGCCAGCGACATAAATAACTTCAGCCCTATGAACCTGCGCGACCATTGAATGGAAGTTGCCAGCGGATCACTTACAGGGCCGTCTTGCTTGCCCAGCATATAAGTAAGCTCCGTACGGAACGCTTGTGCAACACTCTCTGGATGGCAGCAAAACAACATCCCGCTTCCCATCGGAACGGATAACCACTTGTGCGCGTCACACGTAATCGAATCAGCGGATTCAATACCCGCAAGATGTGTCCTGAGCGCCGGAGACAGGATCGCAGCGCCGCCCCATGCGGCATCCACGTGAAACCAGAGCCCCGACTCCCGGCAAAACCGTCCGATTTCGCATAGCGGGTCGATAACTCCCGTCCCGGTCGTCCCCGCCGTTCCAATCACCATAAATGGCGCACAACCACTCCGCCGATCCTCGGCAACCTGTCTCTCCAGATCCGACACCTTCATTTTCAATCGAGCATCTGTCGCAATTTTCCTGAGAGCTCGCCTGCCGAGGCCGGCAATATGGGAAAGCTTGTTGTATCCGTTATGCGACTCCGCCGTAAGGTAGATCGTCGGCTGCGCTCCAATGGCTCGAACACCGTCCTCGCCATAACCAGGAAACGATTTCGTCAGCGCGACCACAAGCGCGGAAAGATTCGCTTCTGACCCCCCGCTTGTAAACGTAGCGACCGCCTCCGAAGGGAGCCCAAACTTCCCGGCCAGCCAGTTTAGAGTATGTCGTTCCATCTCATTTGCCGCAGGAGACGTGCGCCAATTCGCAAGTTGCGGGTTATACATTGCAACCAGAGTGTCTGCGACCACGGAAGCTAACGTTACGTTCGGGTTGAAGAGCCCGAAATAGCGTGGATGCGTCACCTGCACCTGCCACGTCTGCATCATTCGCTCGACATCGGCGACGACATCATCAATATTTGTCGCTTCGCGAAAGTCGTACCGCGACTGCAAATAGCTCCTGACTTCTTCCACGCGCACCTGCGGATAAAGTGGTCCTCGCTCAATAGTTTGCGCGACTCTTTCGAATTCTGCGGCAATCGCTTCAGTAAGCATGATTTAGTTCTCTGATCTTTTCGTTACTGCCCGTCCGACTTAAAGCCTGACTTGCCCACTCTGAATGCGGTTGTAGAGCGCACAATCCAGCGGCACATACCTGTCGTGCTCCAAGCTGTCAAAATACATCGGATCGGTGATAACCGACGGATCATATCCCTGCCGCATTAAATCGCTCTTCGAGTACTTAAATGTTCCTGTAAGTTCGAGCTGGCCTCGCAGACGAAGAAATCTTGGCCTGGCATATCCTGGAAGACTATTTGCCAGATGTCTTCGAAGCAATGACAAGTCCATGGCTTCCTCTGTTACCAGCGTGGCCATCCCGGCGCGCCCCTCAGTGGCAGGAACCGCCACGCCATAGACATTCGCGTGTTTTACTCCCGGATAGGCACAGATCGTCTCCGCGACTTCTGATGTAGCAACGTTCTCACCCTTCCAACGAAAGGTATCGCCGAGCCTATCCAGGAAGTAGTAGAACCCCTGCCTGTCCTTCCGCATCAGGTCTCCTGTTCGGACCCACGCATCTCCCGGTCGAACAACGTCGCGCAATTTCTTCTTTTCCGATTCTTGCTCGTTCGAATAACCTTCAAACTTCGTTCCGATTGTGGTGGGATCATCAACACTTCTTCCCAGCGCCTCTCCCGGCTCGTCCACAGCGCATTCAATGCACAAACCGCCGTCGTTCCGCAACGGCTCGCCCGTGTCATAATCAATCCGAACCAACAAAGGAGAAAACCGGTGCGCGAGGTACAGGGGGATGCGCCCAACCGAACCGCGCTTCTCCTCAACGTTGAACAGTGACACGCCCCCTTCTGTGGACGCATAAAACTCAAGGATATGTGGGATTTTGAATCTCTCTTTGAATGCTTCCCATACTTCCGGCGCCATGCCATTGCCACAAGCTAGCCTTAGATGATGTCCCGCGGCATCCTCGCCATTACTGCTATGCAGCAAATACCGGCACAGTTCTCCAATGTACTGAAACATAGTACAGTCCCAGCGGCGAATGTCTCCCCAGAACCGGCCCGCCGAAAATTTATCACGGATCACTACACTTCCGCCGCTTACAGCACACGCTCCTGGTACCAGTACCCCACCAATGCTGTGATACATTGGCAGGCAGTTATACGTTCGGTCGCTCGGCTGCGCGTTTAGCATACCTGCGAACCAATGACTCCATTGCAATATCCGCGCATGATTGACTCTCGCCGCTTTTGGCATTCCAGTGGTTCCAGATGTAAAGATGTACAAGGCCTGATCTTCGATCGTCACCGGCCTCACACCGCTTGCCAGCGCCTCGCCTCGCTGACTATCAACGCTTAGATCGATGCGCTCGAACAAATCGCACTCCGCCCCGTGACACCAGAGAATGGGCGAACCCGCAATTTCGGGCAAGGCAGTCCGGAGCTGGTCCACGAGTTCCGCAGACGCGATAATCGCTTTAGGCCGAACGACATTAATACAATGGGCCAGCGAGGACCCCTGCAGATTCGTATTGAGAAGTGCGGTTACGCCGCCAATTGCACTTATGCCCAGCCACACTGGGACGTACTCTGGGCGATTGGGCATCAGAAGGCACACCACATCCCCCTTCCCAATACCACGCTCAAGTCCCCAACGCGCATATTGGTTTTGGCGCGCCGCTAGCTCGGCATAGGACAAACGTTCACGATCTGAGAGCAGAGCTGGCGCGCTCCCCCAGCGTGACGCTGCCTCGTTGACCAACGCCGGCATCACTCGATTGCGGTTGCGGGCAATAGGAACCGTTAATTCCAAAGCCCGCACCCAGGCTTGGGCAGTCACGCTCCTGTTATTCACGCTTTTTGTTTCAGAAGCGTTCATGCTAAATTACCCGCATCAACCGTAAGTACAGTTCCGGTGATGTTCTTTGCCCCATCACTAAGAAGAAATTCAATCGCGTTGGCTACGTCATCTATTTCGGGTAGACGCCTCAAGGCGCTGCGGCGCTTGATTCTTTCAAGTTGTTCCACTTTCAGCCCGCGCGTCATGTCTGTTTCAATGAACCCGGGAGCAACTGCGTTTACATTGATTCCCATTCTTCCGACTTCTCTTGCCAGTGAGCGTGTAAAGCCCACAATCGAGGCTTTCGTTGCTCCATAAACCGAAAGGCCGCTATACCCGGTCATCGCGGTGACCGACGATAGGTTCACGATGCGGCCCCCTCCATCCGACATCATGCAGCGAACCACACATTTGGTAAGCACCATGGGAGACACCGTGTTCACCCGAACTAGCTGCTCAATTTCCGCGATAGGCGTCATCGCAAGAAGCCTTTCATAACTAATGCCGGCATTGTTTACGAGCCCATAAATCGGCCCACACTCTTTATGAATGGCTTTCACCAGCTCTGGTATTTCGTCTATCTTGGCGAGATCAAATGAGCGAAATTGAAGGGAGCCGCTATGCGATGCCTCCACTTCCTGCATCGCTTCGTTTAGATTGGAATTCTGCTGCCGGGCAATCGCAATCACGCGATAACCGGCCTTTGCCAGTCGACGCGAGGTCCCCAATCCCAATCCGCGGCTGCCACCTGTCACGATTACATTACGCATTACGTCGCAGAAGCTTACCCGATTCAGCCACGGTCAAGTCCGGGCAAAAGCTAATGACTGTCGGTACCTTATAAGAAGAGAGCGTTTGGCGGCATAGAGAAAGAATATCGTTTTGCAATGCCCTTGCATCCTTGCTCACCGGCTGCGGAGTTGGATGTAACACCACGTCTGCGACCACCAGGGAGCCGGTAATCGAATTTCTTTTTGTCCTTACCAGCGACATCTGCACCGCCGGATGGCGATTGATCACCGCCTCTATCTCCTCAGGATGCACTTTCAACCCACCGACATTAATAACGCCATCGCGCCGCCCTGCAAAGCAGTAGCGACCGTCACGCAGTTCCAATATGTCGCCGGTGTCTACAAATCTGTCCGCATCTTTCAGCACCGGAACGCTCGCGCCCAGGTAACGGCTCGCAGTGCGTGCGGAGCGAATGCGCAGCGATCCTTCCTCGATCTTCATCTCCACATCCGGCGTATCCTGCAAAGTCGCTGGAGTGAAACCAGCCATTTCATCTGCCACCTCAAACGCCACGCCGGCCTCAGTGGACGCGAAGGCATGAACAATTTTCGCCTTCGGATACGACAACCTCAACTGACTCAGAATCGCCTGATCCGCGATCTCTCCTGAAAGGCGAACGTATTCCGGTGACAACAGGCGCGCGGCGGGGCTCATCAAGGCGCGACGCCAGTGCGAAGGCGTCCCGGAGATATGGGTAACGCCGTGAGCCGCGGCCCTCGACAGAAACTCTGTCGTTGTTTCTTCCGCTCCTGAGAGTACCAGCGAAGTTCTCGTAAGTACCGCCCGAAGCAATATTTGTAGCCCCCCATATCGCCGAATGTCATAGAACGTGCTCCATATGGACCGGGTTGTGGCGGTAGTGGGCCTGATGGCTCCAGCCAGGCTTGCCAGCGTATGAACAACCAGCTTCGGCCGCCCGGTGGTTCCAGAGGTAAGCAGAATCCATTCAGTTTCATGTTGTCGGCTTCTATCGCACATTCCCGGCGCAATCACCCGGCTGCATGGACTTAGGATAAGCGGGCGCTTGCTGCCGAAGTGCTGTATTCTCCGATCAGACACAATCGCGTCGACTCCGGCCGTATCCATCACGTAGGGGAAATGATCGAGCGGAAGATCGGGCGGGCACACAACGATACGACGTGCGAGCCCGTCAAGTTCAATCAGGGCGGAAGCCGTCGTAAACTGGCTGGTCGTCGATACCAGTACAGATCGTCCCCACAGTTCATCGCCTCGACTGTAGAGGACGGACCCGGACACCAGGTCTCCCTGGGTGATGACGCCCTCCGCTCCCGCAATGAACGTGTCGGAGTATTCGCCCCCATCGCGTAACGCTTGCCACAGCGATGTCCACTTATTGTGGTTGCTTTGCCGCATTTTCATAGAGCCCCACGAGATCACCGAAGGTTACAGGAAACACAGCGTCGTCGGACACGCTGAACGGATCAACCCCAAGCGTATCCTCAAGTCGGGCCACGACGATCGCAAACGATAGGGAGTCAAGGCCAGATTCCAGGAGCTGAAGATTATCCGTCAAGGGTGCTATTTTTCTACCTTGTTCTTCGGCGACCTGCGTGAATTGGTTTGTGATTTCTACTCGAATATCCATAGATCTCATCGCTACACTTTCTTATAATGGTTAGTCTTCACTTGCCCGCGCTGATATTATCGGGGGTTTCGTCGCATCGCACACACGTGGACTCTCATGTGGCTCCACAGTGCCAGGCACTTGTGAAGCCACACTCCTGGAATTGCTGACTTGGCTTTCCTCAACAGCGACGCGGCATTCTCAGCCACAGTCGTACAGTTACGGAACTCCATCGTGAGCAAATTACCTCGCCGGCGCGTCTAGGCCGCTGCAGAGACTGCAACTGCTGGACCAAACACGATTGTGCTAATCACGGAGCGAAGCAGATTGACCCCTTCAAACAGATCTGTCTCGGAATCGATCGGATGACCCGAGCGCTCGATCTCGAAGGCACGGAACAGCCCAGCGGTGTGAGCGATATCGCACACGCCGTGCACATCCGTGTACTCCATCTCCGTAGATCCAAGCCCAGCGGCAAGTTCGGCCAGGTAACCCATGAATCTCTGGATGAATCCTTCAAAGAAGGCCATGGTAAGCAACGACTGGACTCCCAATAACTTACCCAGGAAGCGCCGCATCCTTGCAAGATCTTCATCGACTTCCAAGGCATCCGAGGCATCTGGATAGGCGCTGGCCGCGATCGCAAACTTCCTCATCATGATGGGGTGAGCCTCCGTCACTTCCTCATGCAAATTTTCGAGAAGAATCGGATGAGCCTCTTCAGACTTGGCAGCCATCAATGTCGCTGTCATCCAATAGATAAAATTCCCTTCCAACACCGAGGTATAACGGGCGATGATGCTCCGACGCTCGGAATTGGTAAGAAGTTTGGGATCGGGCAGTGATTCCATCAGTTCATCGATCATGCCGTTGATGGTATCCGGGATTGAGGAATTGCGGACGCTCACCTGCGAGGCTCGAGGTGCAACTAAGGTTGTAGTCATAAGTTACCTTTCTAGGACTTGGAATGATTGTGACGGCTTGGCCCGGCCTTTTATGGCCGGCTGTGCCAATCCGTGTGTGGAGAGAGCGTGCTTGAAACAAAGTTGCTGTGCTGGCGCACGTGCGGGGGCTGGACAAGATAGATGAAGATCAGATGTTCAATGGATCCGATGAATGTCTACTTCATACGACAAATGTCTGGAGAATCGCAGTCATGCGGTCCTGCTGCCGGGAATGTCCTCAGGCGGAGGCTCTGCCTCCAGCCTCGGCATTTCAAGGCCGCCAGGAAAAGCCGCGAGCACAGGAATATTCAGACATGTGGCCAATTCGTACACGCTTCGGAAGTGTGGATCAAAGAAATCAGAAAGAAGCACAACGGCAAGGCTCAGAAGCATTGCGGCGAATAGGCCTATAAGAACAATCTTGGCGCGCTGGTGCACGTGCGTGGCCGGGACGTATGCCTTTTGAACAACAACCACGTTCAGAATTTTACTCGCGTCCAGCTCATTTGAAATGCGAGCTTCTTCTCTCTTCTGCGAATAGAGCAGGTAGTTTGTCTCCGCGGTTTTCGCGGCCCGCTGCAAGTCTTGTTCCTTGACCGTGTCTACGTTGAGGTTGCGAAGATTACCGTCGGCCGCCGTAAGCAGGCCTGCGTCCGCTTGCTGCTTTCCAAGCAGGCCTTGGAGCTGCGCCTGCGCCTTTGCCAGTTCCGTGCTGATCCACTCAAATGCAGTATTTTGGTTGGTAGTTTCTTCGCGAAGCGGGCTGCCCTCCTCCCGGGTAATCGAGGCTTTCGTGTCCGCTATTTTTTTGTCTAAGTCGCGTACTGGACGATAACTGGGCTGATACTTAGCGACTAATTGATCACGATCCAGTTGTAACGTCAGCAACGTTCCTTTTAGATTTTGGAGCACTTGGGGATTGTCCGAAGTCCTTTTTTCCGTGACCAGGCGCTGGGGCGTATCCTTTTCCAGCGCCCTCAGGCTTGCAATCCGTCTTTCCGTTTCTGCGATTTCGGCATCCGTGTCTGTCGCCGCCGCTTTCAAGTCCGCCCGCTTCCCTACCATCTGGTCGCGCGTGAGCAGCGGAGCCACAAATTGGGCATTTGCAATTTGCTCCTCCACCTCCGCCAGTTGCTTTTTATAGATTTGCGCCTGCTCATCGAAAAACTGATATTCGTGGTCGGAGCGATGAACCTGGAGATGCTTCTCAAGATAGAGACCGATCAGTGACTTCAATACGTTCGCGCTCAGTTGAGGGTTGGTTGACCGGTAACTTACCCCAATGATGTTGCTTTTTTTGATCGGGTCGATCTGCAGTTCGGCGCCGAGGCGCTGGGTGGCTCGATCGATATCTGAAGGCGATGGATGGGTCCCCGCCAGACCATTTTCCAGGACTACCTTGTGCAGGATGTCGTTGGTTCTTAACAACTCCAATTCGGAATCCAGGTCAGCTTCGCTGATCTCTCTTGTCGGGGCTTGATAACTGACCGTCTGCTCCGGAGAAATAACTGAATCTGCGCGTGCGCGTTCCACCAGCAGCTCGGCTGAGGATTCGTATTTATTGGGAAGCAGGAACGCCAGCAGCAGCGCCAATCCGATCACAGAAAAGAAGGTGATCGAGAGCGCTCGCTTGCGGCGGTAAATGACTTGCACCACATCGCGCATCGCAACCGGCTGCGGCGAAGCCTGGACGACTAAAGCTGATTGCATAGGAGCCTCTTTAGAAACCACCGGGGTACATGCTCATGCCGACACCCGGAGTTGGGATTAACTGGTGGACCTTGGACCACGTGTTTTGAGGCACGTAGATAAGATCCCCGGGCTTCAGATAAACGTCCTCTCGAAGATCGCGCTTTTTGAGCATCTTTTTCACATCCACAATCTCTCCAGGCCCCAGCGTGTTGCCTTCGCGCCGGAAAAGAACCACCTGGGAGTGTTTTGCGCGATCGGGTGCCAGCCCCCCGGCTATCGCGAGCGCCTCGGTCACAGTAATCGGCCCGCGCAGCTCATATTTTCCGGGCCTTTCTACTTCTCCAATCGCGATAAAATAGCTTTTTTCCAGGTTTCGCGGAACCACCGAGATCGCAGGCTGCTTCAGAATGGTTGCGTATTTTGCTTCTACCACCTTTTGTACTTCGGGCAGCGTAAGACCGCTCACGTGGATGTCACCCACTTCGCGCAGCGATATGAAGCCGTCCGGCTGCACAATCAGCGTCTGGTTGAACTCTGGAGAAAACTGAAAGTTCAAATCAAAGCTGTCTCCGGATCGCAAGGTATATCGGGGATTCCTTTGGTGAAGTGCGGGCGTTGTGCTGGAAGAATGAAGGCTGGCGGCAGTCTGTCTTGCTTGCGCAGCCGCGCAGATGGACCCGCATGGCGGCAACGCCATGACAAGGCATATCAAGACTACTTGTTTCACTCGAATCACGATGGCTCCTGTTATGCGGTAAGCGCCAGGTCGCTCACTCTGTCCAGGTTGGGATCCCTGAGTGCGGGTACGATCTGAAATCCGTCGAGTTCGACAGCGATGGATTGTTGAATGGTTTTCACCGAGAGGATGAAGCGGTTGCCCGACTTGGTGCGCTCGATGACGCCGCACAGCCCGGCCAGCGGCCCGGCGGCGATGCGCACCGGCGCTCCGGCCGTCAGGTACGGATGCGGACCCACTTCCTTGCCGCTGATCAGAATTCTGCGCAGCGCCTCGATCTCCTCGTCCGCAATCGCGCTCGGAGCCATCCCCGCACCCATCCCCGCATAGTGCAGCACTCCTGGAACCTGCAGCGGACGATACCGTTCCTGCGCCCCCGTCCGCACAAACACATAGCCCGGAAAC
>JBAUHD010000285.1:0-2978 GCA_049680085.1 Acidobacteriaceae bacterium | reverse complement strand
GGGGGCAACTCGCCGGTATTGTAATTTGCATCTATCTTTTGGCAGGTACTTTCTAGTTCTACCTAAGGACTCCTAATGAAAAAGGTTCGTAAGGTCATTTTCCCCGCGGCGGGGTTTGGAACCCGTTTTTTGCCCGCGACCAAGGTGATTCCGAAAGAGATGCTGGCGGTGGTCGATAAGCCGATCATCCAGTATGGGGTGGAAGAGGCGCTGGCGGCCGGATGCGATCAGTTGATCGTGATTACGGCACATGGGAAGTCGGCGATTGAAGACCATTTCGACATAAGCCATGAGCTGGAAACGGCGCTGGAGAAGCGCGGCAAGACAGAGTTGCTGGAGCTTTCGCGCAGCATTTCGAACATGGTGCAGATTTCTTATGTTCGGCAGAAGGAAGCCAAAGGCCTGGGCCATGCTGTGCTGATGGCCAAGGACCTGGTGGACGATGAGCCGTTCGCGGTGATTCTGCCGGATGACGTGATTGACGCGAAGGTTCCGTGCCTGAAGCAGATGATTGACGTCTTCGAGAAGGTGCAATGCTCGGTGCTGGCCACACAGGTGGTCGAGGGGCCGGCGATTTCGTCCTACGGCGTGCTGGATGGCGAACCGCTGAAGGATGATCCGCGGATTATGAACGTGCGTGGCCTGGTGGAGAAGCCGAAGATGGCGGACGCTCCGTCGAAGCACGCGATTATCGGGCGATATATTCTGACTCCGAAGATTTTTGAGCTGCTGGAAAGCCTGACTCCGGGGGCGGGCGGGGAGTTGCAGTTGACCGACGGCATTAAGGGCCTGCTGAAGACGGAGAAGGTTTACGGATATAGCTTTGAGGGGACTCGGTACGACGCGGGGGACAAGCTGGGGATGCTGATGGCTACGGTGGAATTTGCGCTGAAGCGGAAGGATCTGGGGCCGGCGTTTCGGGAGTATCTGAAGGGGCTGAAGCTTTAGGTCCCTCCCATCCTTCACGCGATGAGGCCTTGTGAAGGATGGGGCACCCGCTCTCTTTGATAACCTACGTCTCAAATCGAGATGTGGGATACCCCGTTTTCTCTTCAAGCTGAGCTGTCTGCTCGCCCGGTTGTTCAGAGCCGGGCCAGGCGGCAGATGCTTCCCGCGGCATTGCTCCGGCCAGCATCAGGACCGCGCCGCAGTACATCAGGGTATCGGCCAAGTAGTTCAGGCCCTCGAGGCTGGAGTGCTCCGTTATTGCGATGGGCACATAGACGACGAGTTCCACGAGGAGAACTGTTAAGCCGAGCCAGGTTGCGGCTGCGCGGGTTCTTTTTCCGATGAGCAACAAAATTCCTGCTACTGCGTAAACAACTGCCGCCAGGTAGGTCCAAGCGGCGTGTCCCCAGATCCAGGTGGGGGTGAGCAGCTCCAGCGGAATGGCGGGGACGTGGCGAACGTGCAGGAATTGCTCGAAACTGTAGTACAGCACCGGAACGGCTATGAAATACCGAGCGACGGTCGCAAGCCAGTGTATTCGGCGTTCGCGACCTTGCGGTGTGAGGCAGATGGCCAGCGCCAAAGCTCCGCCGCTGAAGGACAATTCCCGCATGGTGAGCGCGGCGGCAAACCGGTTTCGCGGATCGTGCGCCCAACCCGGCGCGTCCATGAGAACGACGAACATGAAAAACGTGAACGCGAGCAGGCTTGCTGCCAGGCGCGATTGGATTTTGGTGGCGAGGCTGAATCCGGCGGCGATGAAGCATGTGCCGACCAGATAGGCCCAAAAATAATGCCATGGGATCCACTGCGGCACGATGGATGCGATGCCTTTTGTTAGCGTGAAATGTTCGGTGCCGAAGGCTGCAATGGGGGCGGCATAGAAGATTGGCCCCAGGAGAACCACCTTGCTGAGCCCGGGAGCTTTGCTCCAGTCTCCGCGAAGCGAAATCACGAGGAGGCCAAGGGCGAGTACCACTCCGCCGACAAGGTAGGCCCAGACTACGGGACTTGGAATCGGCACGGGCGGATTGAGCACGATGCTGATCAGGACCATCGCTTTCACCTTGCGCCAGCGGAGTGCTGGGGTCCTGACCATATAACTACGGTTCGCGTACCACTCGCAAGAGCAGGCGTTCTGAATGTATGGTTTTCTATCCGCGAGTTGCGGCGGTTCGCCAATTCTCGAGGCATACGCAGACACTTTGTGGGCCGATTGAGGCGGCTTGCGTCAGGACTCGGTGAGGGGTCGCGTTTTCTCGCGTTGATTGGCTGGGCGATAAATAATGATGATGATGGTTCCGAGCAGGGCGCCAACGAGAATGGGCGGGCCATGAATGTCGGAGATGCAGACCAGAATGACTGCGCCGACCAGGACGAATCCAGCACCCAGTTTGGCCTGCCATGCCTTTGTTCTGAGAATTACCCACGCGGCAAGGCTGCCAAGGAGCCCAGCGCCGGCGACCGACATTCCGGCGCTATACGGCTGCCACAAGTAGCCGGCGATTTCGCCGGTGAGGCCACAGAGCAGATAGAGAAGCGTCCAGTGCGATCTCTTCCATAGCTGCTCACTGAGGGCGCCGACGATGAAGAAGAGGGAAAAGACACAGAGCGCCAGTGGCCACGGATCTGGTTGAACCAACAGCGGGCTAATAAGCCGCCACCACTGATGAGACAAGGCTATGGGATCGCGCTGCAACAGGCGCAACACCACGGGATGCCGACGTTCGATGCAACTCAAGGTGACGGTAATGGCAAGGATGCTGACGGTCAGCACCGGAAATCTCTTCAGCTTCTCCATTTGATGTTGCAGCCGAGGCTGGGGCGCTGGTTGGGGTTCACTGGCTGGCCATTGGGCATGCTGATGGCTACGGTGGACTTTGCGCTGAAGCGGAAGGATCTGGGGGCCGGCGTTTCGGGAGTATTTGAAGGGGTTGAAGCTGTCATAATGTCCGCTCCGGGGATGCTGTAGTTCATTGATTCTCGTCAGGGAAGGGAGAGTCGGTAGAGGTTCCGGTGGATGGTGGTGT
>JBAUHD010000284.1:0-3563 GCA_049680085.1 Acidobacteriaceae bacterium | reverse complement strand
TCCACTTCCTCAATGCTCAGCTCCTGCTCCATCATCATCCGCACCGCCGTCAGCATCGAGAAAACTCCGATGCGGTTCGCGATAAAGTTCGGCGTGTCGCGCGCGAAAACAACTGTCTTGCCCAGCCTCCGGTCCACAAAGTCCGCAATCGCGGCAGCCGCCCCAGCATCCGTCTCCGACGTTGGAATGACTTCCACCAGCCGCATGTAGCGCGGCGGGTTGAAAAAATGCGTGCCGAACCATCTCCGCCGAAACTCCGGCGAAGCCTTCCGCGCGATCGCGCCAATCGAAAGCCCGCTGGTGTTGGTTGTGACGATGGCTTCAGGGACAAGGTGCGGCTGAATGCGCTCAAGCAGCGCCTGCTTCACCGCCAGGTCTTCCGCAACCGCTTCCACAATCCAGTCGCAGAATTTCAATTCGGGCAAGTCATGATCAAAGTCGCCGGGGGTAATCAGCGCCGCCGAAGCCGCGTCGTAGAACGCCGCAGGCTTCGCCTTCAGCAGCGAACCAATCGCCCTGGAAGCAAGCGACGGCTCGCTCTTGGGCTGTGCCAAATCCAGCAGCAGAACCGGAACCCCCGCGTTCGCCAGGTGCGCCGCGATGCGCGATCCCATCGTTCCCGCTCCCAGAACAGCGGCACGGCGCAGCAGAATTTGCGGGTTTGACTTCATCCTCTTCCTCACATCGGCCAACGCGGGCCAGAATACTTAGACGCGAACCGGGGGTCAAGGCGCTGGCCGCGTTTTAACTTCCTCTGGCCGCTCGCGATCAATCGCCGTAAGATGGTTCCTTGGTTTCAGGAGGTCTCGTGATCCGCTCTTTCAGCTCCCTCGCGCTTGCCATGGCCTTCTCCATTGCAGCCTTCGCTCAGGTTCATCATTTCGTTCCTCCGCAAACCCACTGGCCTGTGAAGAACGGCACGTACATCGTCCATAATATTCATTTCCAATCGGGCGAATCGCTCCCCGAGCTGAAGCTTCATTACCTCACGCTCGGCCATCCCCACCGCGACGCCGCGGGACACACCGACAACGCCGTGCTCCTGCTTCATGGAACCGGCGGCAGCGCCTACTCGCTGCTCAACCCAGTCTTTTCCGATGTCCTCTTCGGTCCCGGCCAGCCGCTCGACATCACCAAATACTTCATCATCCTAACCGACGATATCGGCCACGGCGACTCCAGCAAGCCCTCCGACGGCCTTCGCATGAAGTTCCCGCATTATGACTACGACGACATGGTCGCCCTCCAGCACGCCACGTTGCTCAGCGGCCTCCACGTCGACCATCTCCGCCTCATCCTCGGAACCTCGATGGGCTGCATGCAGGCTTTCGTATGGGGCGAAACTTACCCCACCTTCTCCGACGCGCTTGCACCCTTCGCCTGCCTCCCGGTAGAAATCGCGGGCCGCAACCGCATGTGGCGTTACATGGCCATGCAGATGATCCGCAAGGACCCCGCATGGGACAACGGCAATTACACCACCGAGCCCGTCGAGGGATTGCGTGGTGCCGCCGACCTGCTCATCATCGCCGGCTCTTCTCCATGGCAGATGCAGAAGCACTATCCCACCCGCGCGCAGGCCGAGCAGTACATCAACCGCACCATGGACGCCATCCTCGCCCACACCGATGCCGACGACTTCCTCTACTACTTCAACGCCTCGCGCAATTACAACCCGGAACCGAAACTGAGCAGCATCACCGCGCCCGTTCTCTGGATCAATTCCGCCGATGACTTCATCAACCCGCCCGAGCTCGGCATCGCCCAGAAGCTCGTCACACGCATGCCGAACGCGAAATTCATCCTCATCCCCATCTCCGATGCCACCTACGGACACGGCACCCACACTCACGCCGCTGTCTGGGAAAATTATCTGATTGAGTTGCTGAAGGAAACGCAAAAGAAATAGCTCCGGCGCGAGATTACGAAGTTCCGAAGACGCGGTATGCTGAGTGTCATATATGGACAGCAATCAAAGAGGCGTGCCGGCTGGCGTGGTGATTGCGGCGGTGGTGCTGGGGCTCATGACGTTTGCCGGCTTGCTGATTGCCGCCTTCTCGGCGTTCGCGCTGTTTGTGGCGCATAGTGCGCTCATTCCCCGCATTCCCTCGGTGCGCATCGTGGCCGGAGGGCTGGACGCCCTCATTCTGGCGCTCGTAATCCTGGCCGCCTGCACCATCGTCGGCCTCTTCCGCCTCAAGGTGTGGGCGCGCTATTCCATCACGCTGCTCGGCTTGCTGGACCTGCTGGTCTTCTCGCTCATGACCGCTGGCGTCCTCGTCGGGCGCGTGAAGTCGGGCATGGCCTCGATGTCCATTCCCAACAACCCCAACATCACCCTCGGCGATATTCTGCTCTGGCTGGCCGGCTTTTATGCGGCCCTCGCGCTGATCGGCGTCTGGTGGATGATCTACTTCAACACCAGCCGCGTGCGCAAATTTTTCGCCGCCTCGCAACCGAGCCCGGCTCCCGAAGAGTCCCCGAGCCAGTCCTTTCCCGGATTGCAGTAGTGCTGCGGCCATGGACAGCGCCACTGGCCTGTACATGGATCGGAGAAATGCGATAGCGTCAATGCTGTGCCTGCTTTCACTGCGCGGGCGCATGTTGACTTCATCTTCCGTTCGAGGTCCCTATGAAGAGATTCCCTGCCGCCCGACTGGCGGCCCTGGCGTGCTGTGTCATGATCGCGGCCCACTGTGTCGCGCAAAACGTTCAGCAGGAACTGGCGAAGTTTGAGAAGCGCGTCACTGTCAAGGTCCTCCCCAACGGCCTCACGCTGATCATCTGCCAGCGCCCCGAGGCCCCTGTCTTCTCCTACTTCACCATCGTTGATGCGGGCGACGCCAACGACCCAGGCGGGGAATCCGGCATCGCCCATATGTTCGAGCACCTCGCCTTCAAGGGAACCAAGGACATCGGCACCACCGACTACGCCGCTGAAAAAGTCGCGCTCGCAAAAGTCGAGACCGCCTATGCCGCCTACGACCGCGAGTATCGCAAGCGCGTCGGCCGCAATCCGGAAAAGCTCAAGGATCTGCACGCGCAATTTGAGACGGCGGAAAAAGCCGCCAACCAGTACGTCATTCCCAACGAATTCACCGAAATCGCCGAATCCAACGGAGCTACCGGCCTGAACGCCGAAACCAGCCTCGACGCCACCCAGTACTTTTGGAGCATGCCCTCCAACCGCCTCCAGCTATGGGCTTACATGGAAAGCGACCGTATCGCCAACCCCGTGCCGCGCCAGTTCTATCGTGAGCGCAATGTGGTCATGGAAGAGCGCCGCATGAGGATCGACTCCAATCCCATCGGGCGCATGGTGGAGCAGTTCCTCGCCGCCGCATATGTGGCCCATCCCTATGGCCGTCCCGGCGTGGGCTGGGAGAGCGAGTTGAGCCAGATTACCGCCACCGAAGCCGACGCCTTCCACAAGAAGTACTATGTCCCGGCGAACATCGTCGTTGCGGTGGCCGGCGAAGTCAAGCCCTCCGACCTTCCCATGCTGGAAAAATACTTCGGGTCCATTCCCACAGGGCCGAAGCCCCAACCGATGACCACGGTCG
>JBAUHD010000283.1:0-4674 GCA_049680085.1 Acidobacteriaceae bacterium | reverse complement strand
CTGGCGGTGGTGGGCGGTCGCGAGCGCGTGCGGCAGGGGCTGGAGGCGTTTGTGGCGGAGACTGAGGTGGATGAGTTGATGATTGTGACGACGACTTATGATCCGGCGGCGCGGCTGCGGTCGTATGAGAGGGTGGCGGAGATGGGGCTAGAAAAAGACCTCCGGCGAGAGGTGGAATCGCCCGCTTAGGCGGCGAATGTGTTCCTTGCTCAACTCGCGCTTGCCGCTCAATACTTCGGAAACGACGCTGGGGGTTCCAAAAACGTCCAACAGGTCTTTTTGGCGGAGGCCGTGCTGGTCCATCAGGAATTCCACAACCTCGGCGGGGGCGGCCTTGGGAATGGAATAGTGCTTCTCTTCAAAGTCTTCGATCAGAAGAGTGAGCAGGCTTGCCAGGTCGCGCTCCGCCGGGGTCAGCGAACGATCTCGATCCAGAAGGGTTTCGAGGGTTTTGAGGCAGGCGGCGTGCTGCTTTTCGGTGTGAATGACCGAAGGGAGAATTTGGGCGAGAAGGCGGCCGTATTCCTTTTTACCCTGCGATGCAACAGACGAGGCGCTCATTTCTTCCAACCTTCCTTGTCATAGTCGGCGTGGGTCAATACCGCTCGGACGAGAATTACCTGCGATTCATAGTAGACTTCCGCGATCAGCCTGTAGGCGTTTCCTTTGATGTTGAAGACCGTGTAACGGCTTGCCGCGTCCGCCGCTGGAAAGTGGCGTCGTACTTCGAGCAGATCGCCCCAGCTTGCGGCTTTCGCGACACGATACCAGGCGTCAAGAGGGCCGGCTAGATCGGCGCGGCGGACAACAGCTTCCAGGAGCTTCTTTCTGCTGATGACGTGCAAAGTTGTTCTCCATCTCGATTGAATTCGCAAAATGCGAATTTGTCAAGAATCATCGATTTGTGGTGATGGGTCAGTTTGGGAGAGAGATCGCCCAGGGGCTGAAGCCCCCAACATTTTCAGACGGTTTTCGGCACGGCTGAAGCCGTGCCCTGATACAAGACTCAAGTTTTTCAGCAAGCTGTGAAGCCGTGCCCAGATACAGAGAATCCAAACTGACCCACTACCCGATTTGTGGGCTTTTGTCGCGCTTTGCAACCCTTCCTGCGTGGGTATATGGTAATGAGTCGCCGCGGGGGTGGTGGATGTTAACTCCCTGGCGGCGGTGAGCGTCCAATCTAGTTGGAGTGTTGAATTATGGCTACGCTGCTGCATCCTGAAGTTGCTTCGGAGAAAGATTTTCTGCCGCTGAACGGCACCGACTACGTTGAGTTTTATGTGGGCAACGCGCGGCAGGCCGCCTACTTTTACCGGCTGGCGTTTGGCATGGCGCTGGTGGCATATGCGGGGCCGGAGACGGGGGTGCGCGACCGCGCGTCCTACGTGTTGCAGCAGGGGAAGATCCGGCTGGTGATGACGACTCCGCTGCGGCCCGATGGGGAGATTGCGCAGCATGTGCATCGGCATGGAGACGGCGTACACGATATTGCGCTGTGGGTGGATGACGCGGCTCAAGCGTGGATGGAGACGACCAAGCGCGGGGCGAGAAGCGTGCAGGAGCCGCATGAGTTGAAGGACGAGCACGGGACGGTGAAGATGGCTTCGATTGCCGCCTACGGGGACACGAGTCACACGTTTGTGGAGCGGACGAATTACAGTGGGCCGTTTTTGCCCGGCTATCGCGCGGAGCCGGAAGACAAGGTTGCGCGTCCGACGGGGCTGCTCTACATCGACCACATGGTGGGCAACGTGGGATGGAACGAGATGAACCGCTGGGTGGATTTCTACTCGCACGTGATGGGCTTCTCGCTCTATCAGCACTTTGACGACAAGGACATTTCGACGGAGTATTCAGCGCTGATGTCGAAGGTGATGGCGAACGGGAACGGGCGGGTGAAGTTTCCGATCAACGAGCCGGCGGAGGGGCGCAGGAAATCGCAGATCGAAGAGTACCTGGAGTTTTACCACGGGCCGGGTGTACAGCACATTGCGCTGGCGACCAACGACATTCTGGGCACCGTGGCGAAGTTGCAGGAGCAGGGGGTTGGGTTCCTGAAGATTCCGCACTCGTATTACACGGAGCTTGAGGGGCGCGTGGGCAAGATTGACGAGCCGATTCAGGAATTAGAGAAGCTGGGGATCCTGGTGGACCGCGACGATGAGGGCTATATGCTGCAAATCTTTACGCGGCCCGTGGAGGACCGGCCCACGTTGTTCTACGAAATTATTCAGCGCAAGGGCAGCCGGAGCTTCGGCAAGGGGAACTTCAAGGCTTTGTTTGAGGCGATTGAGCGCGAGCAGGCGGAGCGGGGGAACCTTTAGGGGCCAGCGATCAGCGATCAGCGTTCAGGAAGAGCAAAGGCTCAGGGCTCAGGGCTCAGGGATCAGGGATCAGGGATCAGGGATCAGAAAAGCTGATCCCGGTTTCGATGGGGTGTCGAGTTTTTTTCTGCAACGGGGGCTGGGATTCATACATCTCATCGTGTGCCACTGAATCTTCATGTAAATGCGGGATTTGGGGGCGCTGTGCAAGCTGGTGATGCGACTTCCCCGCCCTCGTTTGGTATCCTCACACAGAGCGGAATTTCGCGCTCCGCTTGAATCTTCGCCCGAGGAAGCTTTTGCCTAGCCAGCAGCAAGTCAAGTGGTCCCAATTGAAGGTCGGCGTGCTGGTGCTGGTGGCGCTGGTGGCGCTGACGGCGCTGGTGTTTTTGATGTCGAACAATACGGGCGGATTTTTCCAGGGCAGCCTCTCGGTACGGTCCTTTTTTGAGAATTCAGCAGGGCTGAAGGTGGGGGCTCCGGTCAATCTGGACGGGGTGACGATTGGCAGCGTGAAGTCGATCCGCATTACGCGGGAGCGCAAACTGACTCCTGTTGAAGTGGTGATGAAGATCAGCCAGAAATTTCAGCCGATGTTGCGAAACGACGCGAAATCGAGCCTGGACACCATCGGCGTGCTGGGCGATACGGTGGTGGATATCAACAGCAAGTTCGCGACCGGGGCTCCCATTCAAAATGGAGGCGAACTGAAGACGACCGAGACGCCCAATCTGACGGACGTGATCAAGTCCAGCCAGGGAACAATTGAGCAGTTGGACACGATTCTGGCCAAGGTCGATAACCTGGTGGACGCGCTGAACGGCGGCAAGGGCTCGATTGGGCAATTGATCAATAATCCCGCGCTGTACAAGAAGGCGGTGACGACGCTGAATGAGTTGCAGGCGCTGGTGAATGCGGCCAGCAGCGGCAACGGCACCGTCGCCAAGCTGATCAACGATCCAACGCTGTACAACCGCGCCAACGACGCGGTGGGCCATTTGCAGCACATCACCGATGAGCTGGACAGCGGCCAGGGAACCATGGGCAAGCTGCTGAAGGACCCGACGCTCTACAACAATCTGAAGGAATCGTCGGCGAACCTGAACAAGATTCTGGAGCAGGTCAACTCCGGCAAGGGCGCGCTGGGCATGATGACCAAGGATCCGGAGTTCGCGCGCAAGCTGAACGACACGGTGAACCAATTGAACTCCGTGCTGACGCAGGTGAACAGCGGACAGGGGACGATCGGCAAGCTGCTGAAGGACCCGACGCTGTATAACAACGCGAACCAGATGTTGGCGAACTCTTCGGATCTGGTCACGATGATCCGGAAGGACCCGAAAAAATACCTGACCATTCACATGAAGCTGTTCTGAGGGACGGGTACCCACTCAAGCCAAACGCGGCTTGAGTGGGCCACCTTCCGTCCAGGCGATCGCTTTGCGTGGCCACTCCCGTCGGTCGTGGGACGGGACGTTTCGGACTTGCTCCGCTTCCCTTTCAATTGGTTGCCAGCCGAGTTGTGTGCTACCCTCCGCTGTTGGGCGCGCGTTCGGTGTCGAGTCCATGATTCCAGGCCCCGCCGAATTGCGCCGGCCTTCTTTTGAGGGAGATTGTGTACATTGCTCGTATTGCAGGCGCGCTGATTCTTTGCAGCGGTGTTGCGCTGGCGCAGTCCGCGTCGAAACCATCCAATGCGGCTCCGGTTGAGCCGAAAGCTCCGAAGAGCTTCAATGTGAGTTCAATCGACACGAGCGTGAACCCGTGCGTGGATTTTTACCAGTACGCCTGCGGGAACTGGCGCAAGGACAATCCCATTCCCGCCGATCAGGTACGGTGGGGGCGCTTCAGCGAATTGGGCGAGCGCGACCGCTATCTGCTCTATGTGGACCTGAAACGCGCGGCTGACAATCCAACGACGCCGTTGCAGCACGAATACGGCGACTTTTGCGCGGCGTGCATGAATACGGATACGGCCGACCAGTTGGGCGAGAAGCCGGTGGAACCGGTTCTGGCGAAGATTGACGGGCTTTCCAGCAAGAAGAACCTGGCGGCGCATGTGGATACCCACTCCCCAGGCCGCTTCCGGACGAACGGGACCGTGCAGAACTTCGACGCATTCGCCCAGGCGTTCGGCTGCAAGAAGGGCCAGCCGATGGTTTCGGCGGATGCTTGCGTGGTGTGGTGAGGGGCGAGGGCTCAGGGCTCAGGGCTCAGAGCTCAGAGCTCAGAACTCAGAACTCAGAACTCAGAACTCAGAACTCAGAACTCAGAACTCAGAACTCAGAACTCAGAACTCAGAACTCAGAACTCAGAACTCAGAACTCAGAACTCAGAACTCAGAACTCAG
>JBAUHD010000282.1:0-1578 GCA_049680085.1 Acidobacteriaceae bacterium | reverse complement strand
CCTGAGCAACACACAACACCGGCGCCAGCAACAAGCTCGCAACCACGGAAAAGCAAAGAATATAACGTTTGAGCATGAGCGCCCCCGGAAACGGTTCCCAGTTTACATGAGGGAGATCGGGAGCCTGGGAATCCAGGAACCTCTGGAAATTCAGGCAATTCAGCAAATCCGGCACCGGCGAGACGGTTGGGTGTACACTCTCCGCGATACACGATTCCAAACTGGAAGTCCGGGCCTTACCCTCCCCCCGGGAGTTTCTTTTGAAAGCAAATTAGAGGAGAGTCTCACGATGTCAATCCGTCAATTCTTTTGGGGTGCTGCTTTCGCAGCTGCGCTCCCCGTGACGCTTGTTGCCCAACAAGCGCCGCCTCATTTTTACACAGTTGCCTGCGTCAAGATAACACCCGGGAAAACTGCCGCCTTCGACGCGCTCGTCGCCAACCTGCACAAATACGAGCAGTCGCGCGTGGATTCAGGGGCCGTTTCCGCCGTGGTCGAGACGCGCGCCATCAGCCCCGCCGGCGCCGCGGCCCAGTGTGACTATGAATTCGTCACCTTCTACTCCGGCCCGCCGGCTGCCCCCATGAGCAAGGATGAAATGACCGCCGCGCTCCAAAAAGCCGGCATCAGTTCGTCTCTCGAAGAGTTGCGGCAACAGGAAGACGCTGCGGGCTATCTCGCCTCCTATAGCATTGTTCGCCAGGCCATCCAGGTCGGCGGAGTCAAAAAAGGCGATTACATTGTCCTGAACGATATGAAGGTCCCGGACACGGGTGCCTGGATTGCCGACGAGAAGAAACTGTGGCAGCCCATCTTTGAAGACGGAGTCAAGGATGGTTCGATGGACGGCTGGGGCGTGGATGTGTCCTTCATGCCTCGGGGCGCCAAGGATAAGTACCTCACGTACACGGTCGACATCTACCCGAGCTGGCAGGCGGTCTATACCTTTTTCGGACCCAGCTTTCCCGACCGCTGGAAGAAAATCAATCCTGACGTCCCCATAGCGCAAGGAATGGACCAGGAACACAAGGTTGACACCATTGAACACACCGCTCTCAGCAAGGTGGTGTTCGTGACGCAGGCTGCAAAGTAGCTTCAGAAAAAGCGAAGAAGGCCGCGCCAAATCGGGCGCGGCCTTCTTCGGGTTCGATACCTGCTGTCTCACAAAATCTTCTTCCCGAACGCCGACGAAATAAGCTGTACCGCCAAGTCCGCCGTCCGGTTGTGCTCGTCGATCACCGGATTCACTTCCACAATCTCAAAGCTCACCATCCGCCCGTGGTCGGCGATGATCTCCATAGCCAGGTGCGCCTCGCGATATGTCGCCCCGCCGCGAACCGGCGTGCCCACTCCGGGAGCGTCTTCCGGGTCAATCCAGTCCATGTCCAGCGACACGTGATACCCAGCCGTCCCGCGCCCCGCCGCACGCAACGCCTCTTCCATCACCGCCCGCATCCCGCGCTCGTCGATGTCGCGCATCGTGTAGACCTCGGTGATTCCGGCGCGGCGAATGTTTTCCTTTTCCGTGGCGTCAATATCGCGCACGCCAATCAGCACGATGTTCTCCGGCGCAACCTT